>NZ_CAKJTR010000150.1:0-11845 GCF_917627355.1 Protofrankia sp. Cj3
CGCCGCAGTTACATTGCAGACCAGGGATGTGGCGGCTTTCAGCAGAGTCGGCAGACCGCGTCGAGGACGTCGGTGATGTTGGCGCGGGCAGGCAGGGGGAGGCCGAGGAACCGGGCGAACTCGACCGCGATCATCCGTGGGGTCGCGGCCGGGGGACGGTGATGTAGATGACCGGGATGTCGTGGTCGGCGTCCGGGTGCTGTCGGCGGTTGATCGTCTCAAGGGTCTTGCCGAGCTGGGTCAGGCAGGTCGTCTTCCCGGTCCGGGCCGCTCCTGAGAGGATCAGGCCGGTCCGGCCGGTGTCGGCGTTGCGGTTGACGTAGAGCGCCCGGCAATAGGGGTGTGGATCAAGGGGCGGGGCTGCGGCCCGCCGGTGGCGGCTGCCGGCTGGCTACGATGGTCGGGGATCGTCGCTCCACCGGTGAGGAAGGCTTGTGATGAGGTCCGCTGAGATCGCGAGCCGCTGGCTCCGCTACTTCGCCGAGCGCGGGCACACCGTCGTGCCGTCGGCATCCCTGATCGCGGACGACCCCACGCTGCTGCTCGTGAACGCGGGCATGGTCCCGTTCAAGCCGTACTTCCTCGGCGAGGTCAGCCCGCCGTACCCCCGGGCGGCCAGCATCCAGAAATGCGTGCGCACCACCGACATCGAGGAGGTCGGCAGGACGACCCGGCACGGTTCCTTTTTCCAGATGTGCGGAAACTTCTCCTTCGGGGACTACTTCAAGGAGACCGTTATCCCGCTGGCCTGGGAACTGCTCACCACGCCGGTTTCGGCGGGCGGGTACGGCCTGGACGACAGCCGCCTGTGGGTGACCGTCTACCTCGACGACGACGAGACCGCTGACATCTGGCGGTCCACGGTCGGGGTGCCCGCCGAGCGCATCCAGCGTCTCGGCATGGAGGACAACTTCTGGTCAATGGGTGTGCCCGGCCCGTGCGGACCCTGTTCGGAGATCAACTACGACCGTGGCCCGGAGTTCGGGATCGACGGGGGCCCCGCCGTGAACGGCGAGCGTTACCTGGAACTGTGGAACCTGGTCTTCATGCAGTACATCCGGGGTGAGGGGACCTCGAAGAAGGACTACCCGATCCTCGGTGACCTGCCGTCGAAGAACATCGACACCGGCCTCGGCCTGGAGCGCCTCGCCGCGGTTCTCCAGGGGGTCGACAACCTCTACGAGACGGACACGTCCCGGCTGATCCTCGACCGGGCGTCGGAACTCACCGGCGCCCGCTACGGCGCCGGGCAGCGCTCGGATGTGTCGTTGCGGGTGGTAGCTGATCATGTGCGCACCTCGGTGATGCTCATCGGCGACGGTGTGCTGCCGGGTAACGAGGGGCGTGGCTACGTGCTGCGCCGGATGATGCGCCGCGCGATCCGCAACATGCGCCTGCTCGGCGCCCATGACGCGACCATGCGGGAGATGGTCGCGGTCACGATCGAGGCGATGGGCCCCCAGTATCCCGAACTTGTCACCGACCGGCTGCGGATCGACTCGGTGGCTACCGCCGAGGAGGCGTCGTTCCTCCAGACGCTGCGCACCGGGACGTCCATCTTCGACCTGGCTGCGGCCGAGACGAGGAAGGCGGGCGGCGGGGTCCTCACGGGTGAGCGGGCGTTCCAGCTGCACGACACCTTCGGGTTCCCGATCGACCTCACCTTGGAGATGGCGGCTGAGCAGGGTCTGACCGTCGACGCGGAGGGCTTTCGCCGGCTCATGGGCGAGCAGCGCCAGCGCGCCAAGGCCGACGCCCGCGCGAAGAAGACCGGGCACGTGGACACCTCGGCGTACCGGGACATGCTGGCCGCGGCCGGCCCATCGGAGTTCACCGGCTACGACATCGCAGCCGGGACCACCGGCGGGACAGCCGCCGGGACTATCACCGGAACCGTCGCCGAGCCCGCCGTCGTCCGCGGGCTGCTGGTGGACGGGTCGCCCGCCCATGAGGCCGGCGAGGGCAGCGACGTCGAGGTCGTGCTCGACCGCACGCCGTTCTACGCCGAAGGCGGTGGCCAGCTCTCCGACACCGGCGTGGTCCGCCTCGATGACGGCACCGAGATAGAGATCTTCGATGTGCAGAAGCCCCTGCCAGGGCTGATCGTCCACCGTGGCCGGGTGCGCTCGGGCGGGGTCGTCCTCGGGGCGAACGCGCGGGCCGAGATCGACCTGGACCGACGGGGAGCGATCTCGCGCTCGCACAGCGCCACACACCTGACTCACCAGGCGCTGCGGGACGCGCTCGGCCCGACGGCGGCGCAGGCCGGTTCGGAGAACTCGCCTGGCCGGTTCCGTTTCGACTTCTCCTGCGCCGGTGCGGTGCCGGCGTCGGTGCTGGCCGACGTGGAAGAGACGATCAACCAGGTGCTGATCGAGGATCTCGATGTCCACGCCGAGGTGATGAACGCCGACGAGGCACGCCAGACCGGCGCCATCGCCATGTTCGGCGAGAAGTACGGCGACCGGGTGCGGGTCGTCTCCATCGGCGAGTACTCCCGTGAGCTCTGTGGTGGCACGCATGTCCGCCGCTCCGGGCAGCTTGGCCTGGTCAAGCTGTTGGGCGAGTCGTCGGTCGGCGCGGGGGTCCGGCGGGTCGAGGCCCTCGTGGGCCTGGACGCCTACCGTTACCTGGCCCGCGAGGCCGTGCTCGTCGCACAGGTCACCGATGTGCTCAAGGCGCCACGGGCCGAAGTGCCCGAGCGCCTCGCCGGGGTGCTCGCACGGTTGCGCGAGGCCGAGAAGGAGCTGGAGAAGCTGCGGGCGGCCGCGGTGCTGGCCGCGGCGGGCGGCCTCGCGAGCGGGGCCGAGGACGTCGGCGGGGTTGCGCTGGTTACCCACCAGGCGCCCGATGGCACCTCCGCGGATGATCTGCGCAGGCTCGTCCTTGACATCCGTGGCAGGGTCCCCGCCGAGCGTCCGGCGGTCGTCGCGGTGGCAGCCGCGGTCGACCGGCGCCCGGTCATCGTGGTGGGCACGAGCGGCGCCGCGCGTGACCGCGGGGTCAAGGCCGGGGAGCTCGTCCGCGGTGCCGCGAAGATCCTCGGTGGTGGTGGCGGCGGCAAAGATGATCTTGCTCAAGGCGGTGGCACTGACGCGGCCGCGATCACGGACGCGCTCGCGGCGGTCCGTCGGTCCGTCGCGGAACGAGTGGCGGCTGTCTGACTGGTCGGGCCGTGTCCGGTCTTCGGTCCGTCTGGGTGAAGGATCATATCCGGGAACTCGCGCCGAGCCCTCTTCGTTAACCAATACGGTGATCACATTGATGCTAGGGGTAACATCAATACTATAGGTGACACCAATCTGTTGCTGATCGGGATTCGGACTGGCGGTCGGATGCGGGCGCGGGAGCCCATTGGTCGGCCCTTATGACCTGCACGGTCGTCGTCACCACGCGACACCCTCAAGGGCGATCTTCATCGCGACGTCCTGTCCGGTGCTGATCCGTCCTTGAGGAGGGTGGCGTGGCCGTTCCCACACCATCATCACCATCATCACCGCCGTCAGAGTCGTCGCCGTCGTTGTCGCAGCACAGTCACTCCCCGCCGGTGCCGGGGACCGCCATCCATGACCCGAACACCCACGGCCCGGACCGCATGCGCCGGATCGCCGCGCTGCGACCCGACCTGCAGGCGTCGCTGGTGGTGTTCCTGGTCGCGATGCCGCTCTCCCTGGGCATCGCGGTCGCCACGGGCGCGCCGGTCGCCGCTGGGCTGATCGCCGCCGTGATCGGTGGGATCGTCGTGGGGGCACTCGGAGGTGCGTCCCTGCAGGTCAGCGGGCCTGCGGCTGGGCTCACCGTGGTCGTCGCCGGTCTTATCACCACGTACGGGTGGCGGGTCACATGCGCGGTGACCGCGGCCGCCGGTGTGGTCCAGATCCTCTTCGGCGTCAGCCGGGTCGCCCGCGCCGCGCTCGCCGTGTCACCCGCGATCGTGCACGGCATGCTCGGTGGGATCGGGCTCACCATCGCCTTCGGCCAGCTGCACGTCATCCTTGGCGGTGAGCCGGACTCCCACGTCATCGACAACATCATGGCCCTGCCCGGACAGATCGTCGTCAGCCACAGCGCCGCGGCCCTGATCGGAGCCGTCACGATCGCCGTCATCGTGCTGTGGCCCCGGCTGGTCCGCGGACTGCCCGGCGGGTTGCGCGCGATCCCCGGGCCGCTCGCCGCGGTCGTCGTCGGGACCGTCCTCGCCGCCGCACTCCACCTGGACCCGCCCCGCGTCAACCTGCCTGGGTCGATCATCAGTTCGGTGTCGTTGCCGGTCTTTCCCGACGGGGACTGGTCCGGCATCATCCTCGGTGTCCTCACCATCGCGATCGTGGCGAGTGTGGAGTCCCTGCTGTCCGCTGTGGCGGTGGAGAAGCTGGCCGCCGCCCATGGCCGGGCGCCGCAGGGCCGGATCAACCTCGACCGTGAGCTTCTCGGGCAGGGGGCAGCCAACGTCCTGTCGGGTCTCGCCGGCGGTCTGCCTGTTACCGGTGTGATCGTGCGCAGTTCCACCAACGTCGCGGCCGGAGCGAGAACACGGGCGTCGGCGATCCTGCACGGCGTGTGGGTGGCGCTGTTCGCGGTGTTTCTCGGCGGAGTGGTCGAGTGGATTCCGCTGTCCGCACTGGCCGGCCTGCTCGTCGTCGTCGGGGTCCGGCTGGTGGATGTCTCCCATCTGCGCCACGTACAGCGACACGGCGAACTGCCCGTGTACGTTGTCACACTCGTCGGTGTCGTCGCGCTCGACCTGCTCCAGGGCGTCGTGCTCGGGATGCTCACCGCGCTCGGCCTGGTTCTCCGCCGGGTGCTGTGGTCGAACATCCATCTCGTCCAGACGGGGGAGACGTGGCGGGTGGATGTGGAGGGCACCCTGAGCTTTCTCTCGCTGCCGCGTCTCGCCCGGGTTCTTGGCCGGGTTCCCACCGGGGCCTGTGTGTCGATCGAGCTCGTGGTCGACTACCTCGACCACGCGGCCTTCGAGCATCTGCATGCCTGGTGCGCCGAGTATGAGCGGACCGGCGGCCAGGTGAGCGTGGACGAGATCGGTCACGCGTGGTTCCGGCGGCCGCGTACGGACCAGCCCCACCGGCGCCGGACCGTGGTTCCGCACCTGCCGCGCTGGTTCGCGCCCTGGTCGCAGTGGCAGGAGCTGGCAGCCTCCCACGGAGAGGCGCACCGTGCGGCCGCGCCGGTGACGGCCGACGGCGGTCCGGATGCGACAGGTACGGTGGATGTCGCTGATGGTCATGTTCACCCGGTCGGCACGATGCTGGTGGGGGTCGCCGAGTTCCACCGCCGGGCCGCTCCGCTGCTGCGCGGCACCCTCGGGGATCTCGCGGATGGTCAGCGCCCCAGCGCGCTGTTCCTCACCTGCGTCGACTCCCGGGTTGTCCCGAACATCATCACCAGTAGCGGACCTGGCGATCTGTTCACTGTCCGCAACGTCGGTAACATCGTGCCGCTCGTCTCGTCGGACGGCCCGCTCGTTGGCGGGCCTACGGGCGATCTGTCTGTGACCGCCGCGCTCGACTACGCCGTCGACGTCCTGCGGGTGCCCTCGATCGTGGTGTGCGGGCACTCGGGATGCGGCGCCATGACGGCGTTGCTGTCCGGCGCTATCGATCAGGAGCCTGACTCCGCGCTGGCGGGCTGGTTGACCCACGCGCACGGAGCACTGGCCCGGACACCGCTGCCGGGTACCGAGACGTTGTCGCCCCTGGAACAGCTGGGCCGAGCGAACGTCGTGCTCCAGCTTGAGCACCTGCGCGGGCACCCGGCCGTGCGGCGTGCGCTGGACCGGGGTCCGCTCGAGCTTGTGGGTCTCTACTTCGACATTCCCGCCGCGCACACCTGGGTTCTTGACGAGACATCAGGCCGTTTTGTCGACCCTTCCGACGCGCTGGCCGCGGTGCCACCGCAGCGCCGTCGTTCACCCCGCCGCTGGGACACACCGGCGGCAGCTTCGCGGGCTCCAGCCTGAGAGCACTGTTGAGATCGTCATTCCGGCTCACCGCGGCGAGCCGAACACGCTGAAGCACTGCTTGTGGATCACTGTGCTGAAGGCTGGGGCGAATCCCCGCGCAACATCGGGAAACGTGTCCGGCAGGTTGATATGCCTGACGCTGGCCGGCAGCCCGCGGTATGGTTTTATTCACTACTTCAATGACTCGCTTCAACGACTCGATGATCATTGATATCCAGCTGTCTGGTGTTCTTGCTGCCTAGGCCTTATGTATTCGGTCGCATCGGGTCGGCGGTGGCTTTTATGCTTATGCGGATCATCCTTGTCGTGTCAGCGACGGATTCACAGCCAGGGAGAAGCGTGCTTTCCTGGCGGACGGTCGAGACGGGGTGGGACTGGTGGCCACGGAAGCCACGATCGCGTTACCGGCGATGTTGGCCGATCTGGCGGAACTCGTGCGCTGCGAGTCCTTCTCGGCCGACCATGCCGCGGTGGCGCGCAGCGCCGAGGTTGTCGGCGCGCTCGGGGCGAGGCTGCTGGGCGCGGCTCCGGAGACGATCGTGATCGATGGTGTGACCCACCTGCGGTGGATCTTCGGCGCGCCGCGGGTGCTGCTGGTGGGACACCACGACACCGTGTGGCCGGTGGGCTCCCTGGAGAGCCGCCCCTGGTCGTTGCTCGACGGGATCGCCCGCGGCCCTGGGGTCCTGGACATGAAGGCAGGGCTGGTGCAGATGTTCCACGCGCTGGCCTCCCTGCCGTCCCCAGACGGTGTGTGCGTCCTGGTCAACGGGGACGAGGAAGTCGGTTCCCCGACCTCCCGGGAACTGATCGAGGAATCCGCGCGCGGTTGCGCGGCCGCCTTCGTGCTGGAGGCGGCCGCGAACGAAGAAGGTGCCATCAAGATTGCCCGTAAGGGCACCTCGCATTATGAGGTGGTGGTGCACGGCAAGGCCGCCCACGCGGGCCTGGAGCCGCAACGGGGGGTCAACGCCGCGATCGAGGCCGCCCACCAGATCCTGGCAATCGCCGGCCTCGCGGCCTCGATGGGTACCACCGGCTCCATCCTGGGCGCCCCCACCATAACGCCCACCCTGCTGTCGGCCGGCAGCACGCGCAACACGGTGCCCGCGCTGGCGAAGGTACTGGTGGACGTGCGCGTGCCGACTCTGGCGGCGCAGGACCAGATAGACGATCTCATGCGGGGGCTCACCGCCCGGACACACGGAGCTCGGCTGGAGGTGCTGGGCGGCAGGCAACGGCCGCCGATGGAACCGGAATCCTCCGCCGAACTGTTCGCCCTCGCCGCCAGCATTGCCGTGGAACTGGGCCAGGAGCCGCCGCGGGGGATCGCCGTCGGCGGCGCCTCGGACGGTAACTACACCGCGGCCGTGGGCTGCCCGACGCTGGACGGGCTCGGTGCCGTCGGCAGCGGCGCCCACACGGATGCCGAGTACGTCGAGGTCGCGCGGATGCTCCCCCGCACCCACCTGCTGGCTCAGCTGATCACGCGGACAAGACAATGACAGGAAGCCGCGTCCAAGGACAGGAAGCCGCGTCCAAGCGGCCCCTGGCACGGCCGCGGGCCACACCGATACCGGATGAGTGGTATCGGTCTGGCCGAGAACGCGGCCAGGGGCCGCCTGGAGGCGGCGAGCCGGACAGCTGGCTTTCCTGACCGTGTGGTCCCGGTTTGACTCCCGGCGGACAGGCCTCGCCGAGCGCCCGCCTGCCCGCCTGCCCGCTCGTCCGTCGATCCGGAGGGGAGCGGCGGGGGAGCGGAACTGCCAACAGCCGGGCTCGGTACCCTCAGTCGTAACGTGCGAACATGGCGCGTCCAGTTCCGCTCGGGATGGGCCGGGCAGATGGCGTTTTTCATGGGGGGGCCTTGAGCGAGCGGCTGACCGAGCTGGAGATCCGGGCGCTCGCGGGGGCGTTCGCCACTTCGCTGAGCGCCGTCCAGTTACTGGAACGCGCTGGCGTGGACCGACTCGAACAGCCGTCCTGGGCGCCGGCACAGTCTCCGCTGGCGTTCTGGGTGGAGGTGAACAACTTTCTCGACAGCGGCGGGTTGCCGGATGGCCGGCGGCGGATTCTCGCCGCCGCTGCCGAGCGCTACCCGGCGAATCCGGTGTTCGCGCAGGCGCGGGATTTCGCGGCTGGATTCTCCGCCGCTGGAACCGCCGCTGGCCATGGGCCAGCCGCTGCCGCGGGCGTACCCGGCGGGTTCAGCTCGCCCGATGGCCTTCCGCTGCCGTACACCGTGCTCGCTCTGGACGCGGTGCGGTTCAGCGCGCACGGCACTCTCGTCCAGCTTGCCTGGCGCCGGGGCCTGCGCGAGATCGTCGACGAGGCCTGCGGGCGGACCGGTATAGCCGCCGACGCCATCCAGCTACAGGACCGGGGCGACGGTTTTCTCGGTGTTGTCGCCGTCAGCGTCCCCAAGGCGACACTCGCCGCGGATTTCGTCCGCGAGCTGCGGATAGCACTGCGGGCCTTCAACCGGACCCGTAACGACACCGGTCGGGTCCGGGTGCGGCTGGCGTTGCATCACGGTGATGTGATCGTCGACGGTACCGGCTTCGCTGGCCAGCCGACCATCGTCGCGGCCCGGCTGGTGGACGCCCCGCCGGTGCGCCAGGTGCTCGCGGATGCGCCATCCGAAGATCTTGCGCTTATCGTCTCCGACGAGCTGTACGCCGCCACCGTTGCCGAGCAGCTCCGCGGTCTGGACCCAGGGGAGTTCCGCGAGGTCACAGTCGAGGTTCCGAAGTTCTCCGGTACGGCCTGGGTGCAGGTGCCGGCCGCCGGCCGCGGCGCCGAGACCGACCGCGCCGCCGCGGAGCGCCCAGCCGCGGCGGTCACCGATGACAAGCCCGCCGACGCGGCCCGCTGGGACTTTCTCGTCTCCGCCGCCGAGGCGGACGAGAACTGGGGCACCTGGATCGCCTGGGAGCTTGAGCAGCGTGGGTACCGGGTGCATATCGAGACCTGGGACGCGCTGCCTGGCCAACACGACCTGCGGCGGCTCGACGACGCGATCAGGTATTCCGAACGTACCTTGGTGGTGCTGTCGGACAACTATCTGCAGGCGGTGGAGGTACAGGCCGAATGGCATGCCGCGTGGCAGCGCGACCCCGACGGGATGCGACGGAGGCTGATCCCGGTGCGGGTGGCGGAATGCAAGCCGGACGGATTGCTGCGGGGTATCGTTGCCATTGATCTCGTTGGCCTCCCGCGTGAGGCCGCGGCAACTGAACTCGTCGAACAGGTGAAAAGATCGCTTGCCGGTCGTTATCGACCGGCTGGCCCGCCGCCGTTTCCCGGCCCGAACGGATGAGCGGGGAAAGGTAACAGGCCTTTCCATCGATCGCGGGAAGGCCATCGCCAGGTGGGTCTTTGTGCTGCCCGCGGACAGGCCATCGACTCTGCCGAACGTCCCACCCGATTCGGATACTGGATGCCATGCGTGTTCTGGTGTTCGGTGGTGGAGTGATCGGTACGCTGCATGCCTGGGCGCTGTCACGGGCCGGGCACGAGGTCAGCCTGCTGGTCCGGCCGGAGCAGGTGGACCGATGGGCCGACGGGATCGATCTGAGTATTCTCGACGTCCGGGGCAGGCGCCGCCGGGAGGTCACCGAGCGTTTCCATCCTCGTGTTGTCACCGAGCTGCGTCCGGCGGATGGCGTCGAGCTCGTTGTGCTTGCCGTCCGGCATACCCAGACCCCGGACGTCCTGCCCGGGCTCGCGCGAAACCTTGGCGCGGCCACCGTGCTGTTCCTGAACCACAACTGGCGTGGGCTGGACTTCATCGATTCCTGTCTGGGCAAGGACCAGTACGTGCTGGGCGCTCCCCGGGCCGGCGGCGGCATCATCAACAACGTGTTGACCGGCGCCCTTGAGGGCGGGATCGTGCTCGGGCCGAGCATGTCCGGGCGGGGGGCACCCGGAGCGGCCACGGGTGACATCGCAACGGGCGACACGATGACGGACATCGCCGAGCAGAATCTGGGCCGCTTCGCCGCGTTCTTCGCGGAAGCCGGTTTCCGGCCGGAGATCCGTCCCAACATGGAGCACTGGCTGTGGGTGTATTTCGCCAGTATCACCGCATGGATATGCGGTGCTGCCCGTGCCCGTGGATTCGAGCGTTTCACGCGCAGCAACCGAGCTGTCTACGACGCGCTGCATGCGGGCCGGGAAGCCATGCAGGTATGCGTTGCACGCGGGGCGGAGGTGCGTTTTGCGCAGGACGCCCGACCGTTCGTGCTTCCGCCGTCGACGGTGGCACCGGCGGTACGGCTCATGCTCCGCGGAGAGCTGCCCCAGCGAATCTCGGTCAACCGCAGCCGGTACGCGCCCGCGGAACTGTACGAGATCTACGATGACGTCATCCGGACGGGGGAACGGCTCGACGTTCCCATGCCCTGCCTTTTGTCCTATCGCAACGACGTGGAACGGATGGTGGAACTAGCCCCCAGCCTGTGACCTGGCTCTGGGGGTGTTGACCGATGAGCCGGGGTAGCCGCGCATCGCGCGGCGATGGACAGGGAGCGATGACGCGCGGCGCGTGCCCCAGCCCCGCTCTTTGATCCACGCTCCCTGTTGCCGGGGCCTCTTGGAGCGCGTTTGAGATCGTCATTCCGGCTCGCCGCGTCCAGGCGCCCCCTGGCCGCGTTGTCGGCCACACCGATACAACTCATCCGGTATCGCTAGCGCGCGGGCGTGGACCGCCACCAGCGGGTCGTCGTCGACGTAGACGACCCGGGACTCCGGCGCGATCCGTTGCGCGACGTCGTGGACGTTGACCGCCGTCGGCAGTCCGACGCCGACGTCCAAGAACTGCCGCACCCCCGCCTCGGCCGTCAGGTAGGTTAGGACCCGCGTCATCGCCGCGCGGGTCGCACGGGCTATCTCGACGACCGCCGGGAACCATTTCTTGTAGGCTTCCCCGGCGGCCCGGTCGACGGCAAAATGGTCCTTTCCGTCGAGATAGTAGTTCCACAGCCGCGCCGGGTGCGGAACCGTGGTGTCGAACGTTTCCGTGCTCACGCGACGGGTTCTCCTGCAAGTTGGGAATTTCGTTGGCGACGTCGTGACCAGGGGTCCAGGTCGAAGGGCTTACCGTGCCTGGCTCTCGCCGTGCACGGTAAGGCGGATCTCGTCGGGCGACCTTGAGCAACGTCACCGTGTCCACCGGCAACGCGCAATCGGGTGCCTCCCTTTTTCACCCTGACCCGATCCGTTTACACGGGCAAGGTGCCCGTCAAACCCAAGAAGCAACCTGCTTGTGGTCGATACGCGCGAGATTCTGTGGCGTTCCAAAGTCGATGAAGTACCGGCGTCCGTTGTCATACGCCTTCAACTTCCTACGGGCGATGAGCACGGGAAGGATCGACGAATAGAGATCGGGAGCCTGTCCTGGCTGGTAGGCGGACAGCAGCGATTTACTGAGTAGAAGGACGCCCGTGCTACTGCCACGCCAGGTGAAATCGACCGGTGCGGCAGGTTTCGGCACGGCCTCAAGAGAGGCAACGACGCTCCTGCCCGCATCGACATACCATGCGCCGTTGTTGGGTGCGTCCAGACGTTGTGTGAGGACGATGACCGCGCTGCCTTCGGCCCGTTCGCCGTGGCTTAGCAGGTCGGGCACGTCAAGTTCTACTATCGTGTCGCCGTTCCAGACCATAAAGACATCGGTTGGGACGGAGCCCAGACATTCCAACAGGTCGGAACCTGTCCCGCGCTGGTTGGTGTGGACGAACAGGAGGTCAGCCCTGGAAAGCTCGCCGTTGAAGTGTTCCCGGATCATGTCTTCGTGATGGTGGACGGCCACGACCACCGGTCGTAATCCGGCGCCGAGAAGCCGGCATACGAGATGTTCCAGGT
>NZ_CAKJTR010000151.1:0-3084 GCF_917627355.1 Protofrankia sp. Cj3
GCCGCTCACTGATCGAACGCCTTATCCTCGGGCGCTCTAAAAATCAGGCCTACAGGGAGCGGCTGTAGGCGTCGAAGGCGCGGGTCGCGAGTTTCCCGGCTATCGCGGCGAGCCCGGTGAGGCAGCAGAGGTAGATGCTGACCGCCAGCCAGTCCGGGTCGGTCGAGCCGGCCTCGCGGGCGGCGCTGACCGCCCAGTCCACCGGGTTGACCCGCGCGATGGTCTTCATCCAGCCCGGCATGAGGTTCCGTGCCATGATTGCCGATGACATGAACGTCAACGGCAGGATGGCGAAGTTCACCGCCGCGATCAGGACGTCCTCCTTCCGCACGAGCAGGGCCAGCGCGTTCGAGCAGGCCGCGACCGTGACCGCGACCAGCGACGCGGCTGTGAGCAGGACGGCCGGGCCGACCAGGCCGTTGCGGTAGTGGGTCCCGACGGCCCAGCCGAGCAGCATGATGATGACCGACTGGATGGTGGTGACCACCACCTGGTAGACAAGCGCGCTACTGATCAGCGCGGATCGCCGGACCGGTGACGTGAGCATCCGGTCCATGACCCCGCGATCGATGTCGACGATGACCCGCATGCCGGACCAGCCGGCTGAGAACAGAGCGCTCATCACCACGACGCCGGCAGTCAGGAAATCGAAGTAGGATCCGCTGCCGAAGCCGGGAACATCGACGACCCGGCGGAACAGCGAACCGAACAGGGGCAGCCAGACCACGGCCTGCACGATCGTGATCGCCAGGTAGGCGGGCTGGCGAACCAGCGCACGCAGCTGCCGCACAGTCAGCCAGCGCAGCTGGCTGCCGGCGGACGCCGCGTACTCCGTTGCGGGCGACGGCGCCGGCCGGGAACCTGAAGCATCCACCCCACGGCCGGGGCGGAGCGTGCTGTCCATGGCAGCCGCTCCGGTGACCGCGTTGCCAGACCAGGTGGTGGTGCCGGTGCCGCCTGACATCACGCCACCTCCTTTTTGCGCGCGACGCCCTGTTCCCGGCCGTTCGTGTCGTCGGTACCAGCACCAGTACCAGCACCGACGCCGGCCGGGCGCGGGCCGGTCCCGGCGGTGGCCCTGAACCGGTGGCCGACATGGCGCAGGTAGACGTCATCCAGTGATGGTCTGGCGATCGTCGCCGCGATGACCGTGGTGTCCACCTGTTCGAGAGCGGCGAACACGGCGGGCAGGGACGACGCGCCGTTGGTCACCCGGCTGTGGACCTCGCGACCGTCCAGCGTGGTCTCGGTGACCCCGGGAATCCCGTTGAGGGCCATGGTGATGCCCTCCGCGAGAGCGGCGTCGGGAACGGTCGCGAGTTCCAGGCGGACGGCGTCTCCCCGCAGTTCGCTCTTGAGTTCGTCCGGGCTGCCTTCGACAAGGATGCGGCCGCCGTCGATGATGGCGACCCTGGACGCGAGCCGGTCCGCCTCCTCCAGGTAGTGGGTGGTCAGCATGATTGTCAGGCCGTCCGCCGCGAGTGAACCGATTTCGTCCCACATCTGCATGCGTGCGTGCGGGTCGAGCCCGGTGGTGGGTTCGTCGAGGAACAGCACGCTGGGCCGGTGCACCAGCCCGACGGCCACGTCGAGCTTCCGGAGCATGCCGCCGGAGTAGGTGCGCGCTGGGCGATCGGCGGCCTGGGCCAGCTCGAACCGGTCGAGCAGGTCGGTGACCCGGGTGGCCAGTTCGGCGCGGGCAAGCCCGTGCAGGTGGGCCGCGAGCGCGATGTTCTCCCGTCCGGTCGCTTCCAGGTCGATGCCGGAACGCTGCGTGACAACACCGATCCCCTGTCGCACCTGGCCGGGATGGGCGAGGACATCGATCCCGGCCACCGTGGCCCCGCCGGAGTCAGGACGCGAGAGCGTGGTGAGGATTTTCACCGTGGTGGACTTGCCGGCCCCGTTCGGTCCCAACAGGCCGAATACCGTGCCCGGGGCGACCTGGAAGCTGAGACGGTCCAGCGCCCGGACGCCACCTCGGTAGTGCTTGACCAGGTCGGACGCCTGGATCGCACAATGCCCGCCGGAGCCCACGAACATGGCTGTCGCCGTGGGGATGGCTGTCGCGGGCATGGACATGGACATGGACGCGACCGGGCCAGGCGCCTGGAGCAGCTGCGTGGTGGAGCTGCCGGTCGGTCGCGCGGCTTGCGCTGGAGCCGGGTCTGAGGTCATCGGTCCCCCTGAACTTCCTGAACCTGTGGGATGACGGGCGACAGAACGTGGTTCGTTGTTCACGTGATCGGTCTCCGGCTTCGATCGTGCGGGCCGGGCGTTCCAGCGGCGTCCCCGGGCGCGGCGGACGGCGCTGGCGGTGCCGGTTGTTCCCAGGCCGGCCAGGGGCTGGCGCCGGCCGGGCCGGCCTGCGCGGCGATGGCTCGTTCGGTCGTGTTCAGGACGGCGTCGGCCGCGGATCCCGTGTGGCCGCCAGCCCGCAGCGCCCGGACGACGACGTCGCGGATTCGGTCCGGTTCGGTCTCGCGAGTGTGGATGGCATCCCATATGTGGATGCCATCCAGTGTCCGTTCGGAGATCATCTTGATGAGCTCGTCCACGTAGCGGAGCTCGGCCTGGGCCAGCGCGCTGACGAACCCGGTTTCCAGCATGAACAATCGGGGCAGGCCTTCGCGGACGGTGAGGGCCTGCCCCGCGCGGGCGTGCTCGATCTGGAGCATGAGCCGGCTGCGGCGTTCGGTGAGCAGCCGGACGGCGTCTTCTGGCGTGAGCACGGCCAGCATGGACAGCGCCGCCTCGAAGCGCAGGTACTCCTTCGCGGGTGTGCTGACAAGCTCGGACATCCAGTCGTAGAGCTCGGTTCGACCAGCGGTGGTGATCTCGTAGATGGTCCGCTCGGGCCGCCGGCCTTCGCGAACGGTCTCCCGTGCCCTGATGTAGCCGCCACGGGCCAGCGACTCCACCACGGTGTAAAGCGAGCCGTAGGTCAGCTTGATGCTGTTTTCCTTGTGGCGCTCACGCATCGTAGTTGACATTTCGTACGGATGCATGGGCCGTTCGTTGAGCAGCGCAAGCACAGCCAGTGCCAACATGTTTGCCGGCCGTTGATGTGCCATGCTCCCACCA
>NZ_CAKJTR010000151.1:3712-8146 GCF_917627355.1 Protofrankia sp. Cj3
CGCCGGTGCGGCGTGTTCGCTGGACCCGGCGGCGGACTCTCGGAATGCTCACAGGCGCGGAGCAGGTGCATCAGCCGAAAGCCGTGGACGCGATCCCTGTCTCGAGTGGCAACAACCGGACACACCGGCCGTCTGGCGCGCTACGCCGTGCGCCGCACGGCTGGCTGCGTCATGCTCACAGATGCGTCGTGACACAGCCGGTGCGGGTGGGCTCGGCGGCGCGCCCGCACCGCGGCTGGTTGGCGTTCCGTGCACCGAGCCGCCGCCGGTGGGCGGCTGGGTTATCCCCCGCCCACCGGCGGCTCCCTCCAAAAAATCATCAATGGTCGGAGTGCGGGCACATCGTGCGGCGGCGCGGTGCGGACCTGCGAGGATCGGTGGTATGCCAGTCGGATCCGAGGCTCCGGCCTCCCAGGAGTTGTTCCGCCGCGCGCAGCGGGTCATCCCAGGTGGGGTCAACTCACCGGTCCGGGCGTTTCAGGCTGTTGGCGGCACACCGCGCTTCATGGTGTCCGGGGATGGTGCATACCTCACTGACGCGGACGGTCGCAGGTATGTCGACCTGGTCTGCTCGTGGGGGCCGATGATTCTTGGTCATGCCCACCCGGCGGTCGTCGAGGCGCTGCGGGCGGCGGCGGCACGTGGTACGAGCTACGGCACGCCGAGCCCGGGTGAGGTCGAGCTGGCCGAAGAGATCGTGTCAAGAGTGGCCCCGGTCGAGCAGGTCCGGTTGGTCAACTCCGGGACCGAGGCCACCATGAGCGCGCTGCGGCTCGCGCGGGGTTTCACCCGACGTTCGAAGATCATAAAGTTTGCCGGCTGCTACCATGGTCATGTCGACGCCCTGCTCGCCGCGGCTGGTTCGGGAGTGACGACCCTCGGCCTGCCGGAAACACCGGGCGTGACTGCCGCCACCACAGCGGAAACGATCGTCGTGCCCTACAACGACCTGGGCGCCGTCGAGGCGGCATTCATCCGGTATCCTGACGAGATCGCCGCTGTCATCACCGAAGCCGCCGCCGCCAACATGGGAGTTGTCCCGCCGCTGCCGGGTTTCAACGCCGGAGTGCGTCGGCTTTGTGACACCTACGGGGCATTGTTCATCCTGGATGAGGTGATGACCGGTTTTCGGGTCGGGCCGGCCGGCTGGTGGGGGGCGGAAGGCGCCGTCGAGGGATGGGCGCCGGATCTGTTCACCTTCGGCAAGGTCATGGGCGGTGGGCTGCCCGCGGCGGCCTTCGGTGGCCGGGGTGAGGTGATGGCCCAGCTCGCCCCGGCCGGACCCGTTTATCAGGCCGGGACGCTGTCGGGCAACCCGCTGGCGGTTGCCGCGGGTCTGGCCACGCTGCGAGCCTGCGGCCCGGAGGTGTACACGACGGTTGACACGCGCGCCGGTGATGTTGCCGGCATCGTGTCGACTGCGCTGACCGAGCAGGGCGTGCCGCACCTGCCCAGCAGCGCCGGTTCGCTGTTCAGCGTGTTCTTCACCGACGCGCCGTCCGTCATCGACTACACCGGGGCGCGGACCCAGTCGAGCGCCCGCTACGCGGCGTTCTTCCATGCGATGCTGGACGCCGGGGTGTACCTGCCGCCGTCCGCTTATGAGGCGTGGTTCGTCTCGGCGGCACACGATGACGCCGCTGTCGAGCGGATCGCCAACGCCGCGCCGGCGGCGGCGCGGGCCGCGGCCGGCGTCCCTGAGCCGGTGCCGGCAACAAGCGCTGGAGGGCCGCGCTCATGACGCGGACGGGCACTGACACCGCTGACACCACTGACAGCACTGACACCCCGCTGACGACCATCCACCTTGTCCGTCATGGTGAGGTCTTCAATCCCCAGAAGATCCTTTATGGCAGGCTGCCCGGGTTCGTGCTGTCCGAAGCCGGCGCGCGCCAGGCCAAGGTGACCGCGGAGTTTCTTGCTGATCGTGACATCGCTGTTGTTGTCGCCAGCCCGCTGGAGCGGGCGAGACAGACCGCCGCGCCGATTGCCGCCGCCAGCGGTGTCGCAGTCGAGGTCGACCCACGCCTCATCGAGAGTCGCAACGTCTTCGAGGGCAAGCCGTTCGAGGCCGGGCCGGCCCTTGTCCGCTACCCACGGATGTGGAAAATTCTGATCAATCCGTTCGAGCCGTCCTGGGGGGAGCCTTACACTGAGATCGCTGGACGGATGCTCGCCGCCGTCGCCGAGTGGCGTGCGGCCTTCCCCGGCCGGGAGGTGGTCCTGGTCAGCCACCAGCTACCTGTGTGGACGACCCGCCGCGCGCTGGAGGGCAGCAGGCTCTGGCACCGTCCGGACCGTCGCCAGTGCGCGCTCGCCAGTGTGACGTCGGCGGTGTACTCCGGCGATCGGCTGGTGCGGGTCGACTATGCCGAGCCGAACGGCCCGACCGTCAACCAGGCCGGTTCTGTCGGTGCCTGACCTGCCCGTGGGCCTTCGCGGCTGTCCTCGGACGCTCCGGCAACAGGGGATGCGGCGTCGCGGGGCCAGGGCACGCGCCTCGCGCCATCGCTCCCCATCCATCGCGATCCATCGCCGCGCGACGCACGTCGGTTGCCACCCACCACCTCCGGCGGCTCCCCGGGCTGCCTCGCGACGCACGCATCCCAACCCCGTTCCTTGATTTGATCGGGTTGGGGACATCGGGGGGCCGGGCAGCGGCGGCGCCCGCAACCTACGCTTGGGGCCGAGTTCTACAGTGGGTCGTAGGTGAGACCGGGTCCGATGCGTGTGACGGGAGTGAGTGTGGACGGGCGGCGGAGCGTGACAGCGGCATCGGGGATGCCTGCCGCCTGGGCCGGGCGGGCGCGGTGGCCGGGTCCGCGTCCACGTCCACGTCAACATGCGTCGCTGGTCATCACCGGTGCGCTGTGCGCGCTGCTCTGTGTGGTGACTGGCTGTTCCAGCGGGACCGACAGCGTGGATCAGGCTGCTGGTGGTGGGTTCGGTTTTGTCCAGCAGGCGTCCAACTCCGACTTCGTCCCGGTCGAGAACCGGACGCCGGCCCCGATCCTCACCGGGCCGACCGTGACCGGTCCCGAGCTGGACCTCACCAGCTACCGCGGGCGGATCATCGTCGTGAACTTCTGGGCGTCGTGGTGCGCGCCCTGCCGCGCGGAAACGCCCGGTCTGGTCACGATGGCCGCCGACAATCCACAGGTGGCCTTCGTCGGTGTGAACGAGAAGGACAACCTCTCCGCGGCGAAGGCGTTCATCCGTGACAATGGGGTGAACTATCCCAGCATCATCGACCGGATCGGCACGCTCGCCGCGCGCTGGCCGGTGCCGCCCGGCCTGCCGTCCACCTTCGTGCTGGACGCCAAGGGCCGGCTCGCGGCCCGGTTCACTGGTGGAGTGCTCCCGGATGAGCTGATGCCCATGCTCACCAGGCTGCGGGCGGAGACGTGAGCGTCGCGTCGTTCGTCACCGATGGACCGCTGCTGCTCGCGGTGCCGGTCGCCGCGGCGGCCGGGCTGCTGTCGTTCCTGTCCCCGTGCGTGCTGCCGTTGGTGCCCGGATACCTGTCGTTCGTCACCGGGTTGTCGGGCGAGGATCTCGCGATCGGCCCGGCGCCCGGGACCGGCCGGGCAACCGCCTTGGCCGCCATGGCCGTGCCGGGTGTGCCGGGTGTGCCAGCCGGGCCGGCGGCGGCCGGCGCTCCGGGGGCCCCGCTCGAGGTCGCGGCCCCGCCCCGGGCCTGGTCTCGGTTGCGATCACGCCGCCGGGCGGGCCGGGTCACCGTCGGAACCGGCCTGTTCATCGCCGGTTTCACCGCCGTCTTCGTCAGCTACGGCGCCGCCTTCGGCGGGCTGGGGCGATGGCTGACCCTGCACCAGGTAGGCGTCAGCCAGATCCTCGGCGCGGTGACCATCGTCATGGGGCTGGCGTTCGCTGGTGTTTTCGCGCGGGTCCCGCTGGCCAACCGGGAATGGCGCATCCACCGCCTGCCCGCCCCGGGCCTGCTCGGCGCACCGCTGCTCGGAGTCCTGTTCGGGGTCGGCTGGACGCCGTGTCTCGGGCCGACTCTCACCGCGGTGCTGGGCCTGGCCGTACAGAGCGCGACCGCCGGCCGAGGCGCGCTGCTGTCCGCCGTCTATTGCCTGGGGCTGGGGATACCCTTCCTGATCGTGGGCCTGGCTTTCCGGCGGGTCGCTGGTGCGCTGGCCGCGGTGCGCAGGCACGCGCGGACGCTTACCCTCTTCGGTGGCGTCCTGCTCGTCGGCGTCGGGCTCCTCCAGCTCACCGGCGCCTGGGCTGATCTGATCGCGGCTGTCCGCCCCTACGCGCCGGGTTTCGGGGAGACTCCGCTGTGAGCCAGCCGACGGCGCCCACGACCGTGCCTGACGATGTGCGTGCGCAGGCATCGCCACCGCCGTCTCAAGCGTCGGGCGGGCCGGATGCTGCCGCGCTGGATGCTGTCGGGCCGGATGTTCG
>NZ_CAKJTR010000151.1:8534-10460 GCF_917627355.1 Protofrankia sp. Cj3
TCATCGTGCGGATCCGGCGGCTTTGGCATCAGCTGACCAGTATGCGCACCGCGTTGTTGCTGCTGTTCCTGCTGGCGCTCGCGGCCGTCCCTGGTTCCCTGCTGCCACAGCGGTCGCTGAACCCGTTGAAAGTCGAGCAGTACTTCCGTGACCACCCGTCGCTCGCGCCGGCGCTGGACAGGGTGTCCGCGTTCAACGTGTTCGGCGCTCCCTGGTTCGCCGCGATCTACCTGTTGTTGTTCATCTCCCTGATCGGATGCCTGTCGGCCAGGGTCCGCTGGCATGCCAGAGCGCTGGTGGGACGCCCGCCGCGGGCACCGGCCCGGCCGAGCCGGCTGACCGGAGGGCAGACGTGGGACACCGCGCTCACCCCGCCGGAGGCGATCGAGGCCGCGCGGGTGGTTCTGCGGCGGCGGCGGTTCCGGTTGGCCGTCGCCGCCGAGGGCGCCACCCGGCCCGATGGCAGCCCCGACTTCTCCGTGGCGGCGGAAAAGGGGTACCTGCGCGAGACCGGAAACCTGATTTTCCATATCGCGCTGGTCCTCATGCTCGTCGGTGTCGGGCTGGGCTCGTGGTTCGGCTATCAGGGCACGGTCCTCGTCATCACGGGGGACGGGTTTGCGAACACGCTGGTCTCCTACGACCAGTTCAGCCGGGGCAGGCTTGTCGACCCCGCCGGTGGCCTGGCGCCGTTCTCCCTGACCATGGAGAAGTTCACCGCCTCCTACCAGCCGACCGGCCAGCCGGCGGACTTCCGCGCGACGGTCGCGTACGCATCCGGGCTGCGCGAGCCCACCCGTGTGGCTGAGATCCGGGTCAACCACCCGCTGGCGATCGGCAGCGCAAAGATCTATCTGATCGGGCACGGATACGCGCCGCACTTCGTGTTGCGTGACGCTGCCGGCGGGGTTGTCTGGGAGGGCTATCAACCGTGCACGCCCCGGGACGCCATGTTCACCTCCACCTGCACATTGAAGATCGGCGATACCGGGCTCGCGCCGACCGGACCCACCCGTGAGCCGCGGCAGCTGGCATTCAGCGGCGTGTTCACGCCCACCACCGAACTGGACCGGGCGCGCGGCTATGTCTCGACCTACCCGGCGGCGAACGCACCCGGCCTGACGCTCACCGGCTATGTCGGCAACCTGCACATCAACGAGGGCATCCCGCAGAACGTCTACTCGCTGGACACCCGTGACATGCGTCAGCTCCGGCTGAACGGGCCGCTCGGCGATGATCGCGCGGCGCAGGTCCTGGCGCTGAACAACCCGAAGCAGCGAACCGTCACCGGTCTGCCCGGCGGGATGTCACTGGAGGCCGACGGCGTGCGCGAGTTCGCGACATTCCAGACGAAGTCGGACCCGTTCAAGGGCTGGGTGCTGGTCGCGGCGATTGCCATCATCTGCGGTCTGCTGGTGAGCATGCGGGTCCGCCGCCGCCGGGTCTGGGTGCGGGCGCGCCCCGCGGCCGGCACGGGCGTAGGAACGGGTGCGGATGCGCATGCGGCTGCCGCGACCATCGTCGAGATCGGCGGTCTGTCCCGGTCCGACATCGACGGCTTCGCCGCCGAACTGCGGGCGATCGCGCTGGATGCGCGGGCGGCCATGGAGACGGACCCCCGGCTGGTGGACTCCAACAAACAGGAGCTGTGATGCCTGTCAACTCCGGTCTTGCCGCGTTGTCCGATCATTTTCTCGGCGCGACCATGGTGGTCTACGCGCTGGCGATGCTCGGCTACGCGGCCGAGTTCGCGTTCGGCCGGTTCGGACGGACGAGCGGCGCACCGGCGGTGGAGCCGGTCATGTCATCGCCGTCATCGGCCGGAGCCGCCCGGCTCACGGCTTCCGAACGGGTCCCGGCGATGGCCGGCGCCGGTCTCGGCGCGGCCGAACGCAGCGGGGAGGTCGACGGCGGCGTTGACGGTGG
>NZ_CAKJTR010000151.1:10609-12787 GCF_917627355.1 Protofrankia sp. Cj3
GGCGTTGACGGTGGCGTTGACGGTGGCGGCCAGGGCGGACCCGGCGCGATGACTGATCCGGCGGCGGCACTGGCCGCGGCGATGGCCGGGGATAGCGAGCACCCACCCGGCCCGGCCGGGGTGCGCTGGATCGGCCGGATCGCGGTGGCGCTGACCGCTCTTGGCTGGCTGGCTCAGGTGGGTTCGGTGACGGCTCGTGGCTTTGCCGCGCACCGGGTGCCGTGGGGGAACATGTACGAGTTCTCATCCATGATCACGTTGGTCGCGGTGTCAACCTACCTGGTCATGCTGGCGCGGACCCGGGCTCGTGTCCGCTGGCTGGGTGTTTTCGTGATGTTCCCGGTGGTTCTCTATCTGGGTTTCGCCGGCACGGTGCTCTACGTCGCCGTGGGACCGCTTGTCCCAGCGCTGAACTCCTACTGGCTTAAGATCCACGTGGCCGCGGCGATCGTCGCCAGCGGCGTGTTCATGCTCTCGGCGGTCACGACCGTCCTGTATCTGCTGAAGGACCGCTGGGAGAACCAGCTGGCCGCTGTCGCCGCGGGGCGGGCCGGCGCGTCCGCCGCGATGCGCAAGCGTGGTGGCATCATGATGCGTCTGCCCACGGCCGCGGTTCTGGACCGCATCACCTACCGGGTGATCGGGCTGGCGTTCCCGATCTGGACGTTCGCGGTCATCGCCGGGGCGATCTGGGCGGAGGCGGCCTGGGGCCGTTACTGGGGCTGGGACCCGAAGGAGACCTGGTCGTTCATCACGTGGGTGATCTACGCCGCGTACCTGCACGCCCGGGCCACCGCCGGTTGGAAGGGCAACAGGGCCGCGGCGATCTCACTGTTGGGTTTCAGCGCGTTGTTCGTGGATTACTACCTGGTCAATCTGGTGATCTCCGGGTTGCACTCCTACGCCGGGGTGAACTGACAGGCCCGGCCCGGTGCGAGACCCGCTCCGCGAGTGGCCAGGGCGTTCGAGCGGCGGATCGGGGACGGGCTTTTCAGGTTCGGGAGGTACCGTCGCCGTCCCCGCGACGGATCCGTTCGGACAGTTCGCGCAGGAACTCGGGGTTGTCGTCGGGGGCGACCGATGGCGGTGCCGGGCCTCGGCGCGCCCAGGGAAACTGACGCCCGGCGGAGATCCTGTCGGGGTCACCCCAGCGGATGCCGGGGCGCTCCGTCCAGGGCGACCGACCGCCCCATGCCGGATGATCACTGTTCCGCGCGGCACCGGCGCCACGGCGTGGGCGGCCCAGCAGGAACCAGGCCACAGCGCCGACGACCTCGAACAGAACGATGATCACGATCCAGGCGAGTTTGGGGAGCGTACGGACCGAGGCGGCCGGGGTCACGGCCGCGTCGACAATCGCGTAAACCCAGAACCCGAGAACTACCAGCGTCAGCACGAGCCCGACCACCGTACCGCCGCCCCCTTACCCGATCGCGCCAGCTGTCAGAACCTCACGGAGGCCCGATTTACCTGCCCGTACCGTACCGGCCGGTTGTGGTCCATCAGGCCCAGCGGTCATGTCCGTCGTTGTTCGACCGTACCGTCAACCATTCCCCCCGCAGCGGCGGTGCGTCCGCCCGGGGCAACGGGGTGGGACAGCCATACCCCCGTCACACATCCGGTACCGATGCCGCAGCCGGATGCGTACCCGCGGCTGCCGCGCGTCCGCGGCAGTCCCAGCGTGCTCCCGGTGAGCACGAGAGCTCTCCCGTCTCCTCCCGTCTCCCCTTCCGCCTCGAACGGCAATGCGGCCGGCCGCACCGCCCGCTGCAAGGATGGTGGCCATGGCCTGGGCGGATCTGCGCGCGTTCCTCGCTCACCTCGAGCGTCACGGCGACCTGCGGCACGTCCGCGTCCCAGTCGATCCGGTCCTGGAGGTCACTGAGATCGTCACACGGGTTGTCCGGGACCGCGGACCCGCGCTGCTGTTTGACCGGCCGGCCGGTGCCGACATGCCATTGGCAATCAACGTCTTCGGGACGGAGCGGCGGATGGCCGCGGCGCTGGGAGCCAGCAGCCTCGACGAGATCGGCGACCGGATCGCCGCCATGCTCAAACCCGAGCTGCCTGTCGGGCTCACCGGGCTGCGCGAGGCCCTCAGCAAGGCCGCGGCGCTGCGGACAGTGCCGCCTCGCATGGTCCGCACCGCGCCCTGCCAGCATGTCGTGCTCAAGGGCT
>NZ_CAKJTR010000152.1:0-1371 GCF_917627355.1 Protofrankia sp. Cj3
ACGTCGGGGCGTAGTAGGCGGACACCTGGTAGCCCCACGAGCCGCCGAATGGATGCTCAGCGACCGGGAGCAGCTCGACGTGGGTGAACCCCAGCTCCCGCACGTGGTCCACGAGTTCGTCGGCGAGTTCCCGGTAGGACAGTCCCTTGCGCCACGACCCCAGGTGCACCTCGTAGACTGACATCGGCGCGGCGTGCCACGGGGTCTCGCGGCGGCGCGCGAGCCATGCCTGATCGCCCCAGGTGTAGTCGGACTCGAAGACGATGCTCGCCGTGGCCGGTGGGTTCTCGGTGTGCAGCGCGAGGGGATCGGCCTTCTGCCGCCAGACACCGTCGAAACCGAGGATCTCGTACTTGTAGCGGCAGCCGCCGCCGATGCCGGGCACGAACAGCTCCCACACGCCCGCCGCCCCCAGCGAGCGCATCGGGTAGGCGCGACCGTCCCAGAAGTCGAAGTCACCCACGACCCGGACGCCCCGCGCGTTCGGCGCCCACACGGCGAAACCGACTCCGTGGATCTCGCCGGTTGCGCTCGGGTAGCACCGTACCCGCGCGCCGAGCGCCTTCCAGAGCTGCTCGTGGCGGCCCTCACCGATGAGATGGCGGTCCATCTCCCCGAGCGTCGGCAGGTAGCGGTAGGGATCGTCGACGACGTGGGTGGCGTCGCAGTAGCCGACCTCGAGGCGGTAATCGGGGACCGTGCTGGTAGGCAGCGCCACGGCGAACACCCCGCCGCTGTGCAGCCGGGCACATTCGTAGCGTTCACCTTCGGTGAGGACTGCGACGCTCACCGCGTCCGGCCGCAGCGCCCGCACGATCGTATAGTCGCCACGGGGATGGGCGCCGAGGATACTGTGTGGATCATGATGCGCGCCGCTCACGAGCCGGTCAAGATCGGCATTTTCGGCGAGCAGGGACAGGACGGGACACTCCTGCTGCTCAGCTGTTGCGACGCGCGGGGAACGGGTACTGGTGGACTCGCTATCGGAAAGATCGTGCGGGTGGTCCTGGCCAGGACCACCCGCCGCGTCGTCGGTGTCAGTCATGGACAACACGCCATCCTTAGAGGCTCCGGCAATAGGACTGTCCGGCTCGCGCCGCCCGGGCGGCGCCTCGCGTCGTTGTCGTCGGTCGACGCCCAACACAGGGCGCCTCCCTCCGCCGCCTCGCGATCCATCCGCCCGGACGCCGCTCCCTGATCGAACGTCCTGTTGCCGGAGCCTCTGGGAGGCTCCGGCAACAGGACTGTCCGGCTCGCGCCGCCCGGGCGGCGCCTCGCATCATCGCTCCCCATCCATCGCCGCGCGATGCACGGGGTACCCCGGCTCGTCGGTCGATGCTCCCAGCACCAGGGCGCCTTTCTCCGCGGCCT
>NZ_CAKJTR010000152.1:1961-12212 GCF_917627355.1 Protofrankia sp. Cj3
GGCGGCCGGCATGCCCCGACGGACCTGCCGGATCGGTTCCGCCAATCCGGCAGGAACCCCGACGTCCGGCGGCGGCCACCTGGTCAACGACAGTCATCCGCTCGTGCTCGTCAGCCGCTCGACCGAGCTGAGCGGAATCGGCAGCCACGACGGCCGGTGCCGTGCCTCGTAGACGACTTCGTACACGGCCTTGTCGAGCTCGAAAGCCCGCAGCAGAACGGCATCCTCACGCGGGTCGTACCCGCCGCTGCCGGCGTACCCGGCGCAGAAGGCGTCACGGTTACGCGTTGCCCATTCCTGCGCGCGGTAGCTCAGCGCGGACTCGCCCTCCCGTTCCAGCAGCATCGACTGGGCCGCATAGTCGAACGACCGGAGCATACCGGCTATATCACGATGAACGGGCTGCAGCGCCGTGCGGTCGGCAACCGGACGTGCTGGTTCTCCCTCGAAGTCGAACAGCACCCACCCCGAGTCAACCCGCAGAACCTGGCCCAGATGGTAGTCCCCGTGAATGCGTTGCAGGTTGACCGAGCGCCCGCGATGGGCGAGTTCGTCGAACGACCTGCGCAGCCCGGCTTCGAAAGATCGTAGTTCCGCCACGGCGTCGATCGCGTTGTCCAGCCGGCTGTGCATGCGTGCCGCTTCCGCCCGGACGCTCCCGGCGTCGCTGACCGCGCTGGGCAGCGTTTCCGCGAGCAGGCTGTGTACCTGCGCGGTCGCGGCGCCGAGCCGTTCGGACTCGGCCGCGAAGTCACCGCCGACCTCGTCGGCGTGCAGGTCCGCTTCGGCGTAGAGGTCACGGACGCTGGCGAGGGCGAGCCGCCAGCCCTCGGTGCCGCTACGCAGAAATTCCTGCATGAACGCGAACGTGGTGGTGACACCGTCGAGGCTGCCGTCCAGCCAGGAGACCGGACGGGCCACGTGCGGGCTGCCGGCGCCGGCGAGCATGCGGGTGATCTCCAGATCCGGGTTGCTCCCGGCCCACAGGCGTCGGAAGACCTTCAGGATGTAGGCATCACCGTAGACGATCGAGGTGTTGGACTGCTCGGCCCCCACCGAGTGGGCGGGCAAGGTAGCCAGCTCCTCCAGCGTGTACGGCACGAGATCGCCGTGTGGCTCGCGGCCCTGGATGAACGCCAGCAGGGTGGCGCTGCCGTCCGGGTCGTGCAGGCCGTCGTACACCAGCCCGTCCGCGGACTTCCCGAGCAGGAAGGTCTCATGCCCGTAGGGCGCGTCCGGTCTCGTCACCAGCGGTACCTGGTAGCGATCGAGCAGGCCGTGATCGGCATAGCGGACTTCGATGACAAGATGCCGGAGCAGCGCGGACAGCCGCACATCCTGGATGATGCGCAGACCGCCCCAGGCCCGCCCCTTGCCGGCGAACCAGCGCTGCCGTGGCAGCCAGGAGGTCAGCAGGTCGACCAGGTCAGAATCGTCGCCCGCCATCATCGCTCTCCCGTGCGTCATCGCCGGCCCCCGCGGAGCGGCCAGAGCCCGCGGAGCCACCGGCCGCGCACAAGGAACAGATCGCGCGCCCGGAGCTCCGGCGGACATCCATTTTGTCGACCTTACGTGCTGGTCCGTCAGGGGGTGAATGCCCCCGGCTGGGTGAGCGCGAACCAGTAATGCCCGTGTCCGGGCAAGGTCAGCAGATACGGCAGCTCGCCGATCGGCGGGAAGCGCACGCCGCCCAGCAACTCGACGGGAACCAGCCCGATGAACCTGCGCAGATCAAGTTCGACTGGCTGCGCGAAACGAGAGAGGTTGGCCACGCACAGCACCCGGTCGTCGCCGAACTCCCGCACAAAGGCAAAGACGGACGGATTGGACGCGGGTAGCTCCTCATAGCTGCCGAGGCCGAAGACGGGATGCCTCTTCCGCACTTCGATCATGCGCCGTGTCCAGGAGAGAAAGGACGTCGGCATCCGCTGCTCGGCCTCGACGTTGAGCGCCTGGTAGCCGTAGACCGGATCCATGATGGGCGGCAGGTAGAGCCGGGCCGGATCGCCGGTCGAAAAACCGGCGTTGCGGTCCGGTGACCACTGCATCGGAGTCCGGACACCATCGCGGTCGCCCAGGTAGATGTTGTCGCCCATGCCGATCTCGTCGCCGTAGTAGATGACAGGCGAGCCCGGCAGCGACAGCAACAGCGCGGTGAAGAGCTCCATCTGGTCACGGCTGTTGTCCAGCAGCGGCGCGAGCCGCCGGCGTATCCCGATGTTCGCCTTCATACGCGGGTCCTTCGCGTACTCGGCGTACATGTAGTCGCGTTCCTCGTCGGTGACCATTTCCAGGGTCAGCTCGTCGTGGTTGCGCAGGAATATCCCCCACTGGCAGTTCGGTGGGATCTCCGGCGTCTGCGCGAGGATTTCTGAAATCGGATAGCGGGATTCCCGGCGGACTGCCATGAAGATACGCGGCATCAATGGGAAGTGGAATGCCATGTGGCACTCGTCGTCGTTGCCGAAGTACTCGACCACGTCCGAGGGCCACTGGTTCGCCTCGGCCAGCAGGACCCGGTCGGCATATTTCGCGTCCACCTCCTTGCGGATCCGCCGCAGATACTCATGAGTATCGGGGAGGTTTTCGCCGTTCGTCCCCTCTCGCACGTAGAGGTAGGGGACCGCGTCCAGGCGGAATCCATCGATCCCGAGATCCAGCCAGAACCGGAGGACCTCGAGCATCGCCTCCTGGACGTCCGGGTTGTCATAGTTCAGATCGGGTTGGTGGGAGAAGAAGCGGTGCCAGTAGTACTGCCCGCGCACCGGGTCCCAGGTCCAGTTCGATTTCTCCGTGTCGACGAAGATTATCCGTGCGTCCGGGAACTTCTCGTCCGTGTCCGACCATACGTAGAAGTTGCCGTAGGGACCGTCCGGGTCAGCGCGGGAGGACTGGAACCAGGGGTGCTGATCGGAGGTGTGGTTCATGACCAGGTCCGCGATGATCCTGATGCCGCGCCGGTGGGCCTCGTCCACCAGCGTGACGAAGTCCCCGAGGTCGCCGAACTCCGGCAGAATGCGGAAATAGTCGGCGATGTCGTAGCCGCCGTCCCGCAGCGGTGAGTCGTAGATCGGCAACAGCCACAGGCAGTCGACCCCGAGCCAGCTCAGATAGTCGAGTTTGCCGGTGACCCCGCGAAGGTCGCCGGTGCCGTCGCCGTTGGAATCGGCAAAACCACGGATGAGGACCTCGTAGAACACCGCCCGCTTGAACCACAGCGGGTCGCGGGAAAGCTCCTCGGCGCGGCTGCTCGAAGCCGTGCCGCCAGCGGTTGCGCTGCCGGCACGGGAGCCGTTGTCATTCATCCTCAGCGCCGGATGATGAAGATATGGGCTGGTTCCGTCGCCGGATCCAGTCGGACGTAGTTCTCGTGCCCCCACCTGTAGTTCGCCCCGCTGATCTCGTCGTGAATATCGAATGTGTCCCACCACTCGAGGCCGAGGGCGGGCATGTCGAGACGAACGGTCGTCTCCCGGGCGTTATGGGCGTCAAGGTTGACGACGATCAGGACGCGATCGTCGTCCGGTGCCTGCCCGGTCCGCTTGGAAAAGACCATGATTTCGTCGCCGTCCGCGTGGTGAAAGCGGAGGTTGCGCAGCCAGTGCATGGCCGGATGTTCCTGCCGTATCCGGTTCAGCATGGTCAGATATGGTGCCAGTGAACGTCGGGCGGCTTCGGCGCCGGCCCAGTCCCGAGGTCGGTACTGATATTTCTCGGAGTGCAGGTAGTCTTCGCTGCCGGCCCGGAGGGGAATGTTCTCGAAGAGTTCGTACCCAGCATAGACCCCCCACGCCGGGGAAAGCATCGAAGCCAGCACCGCGCGAATCTTGAAAGCTGCCTCACCGCCGTCCTGTAGATACCCCGGAAGAATGTCGGGGGTGTTGACGAAGAAATTTGGCCGCATGTAGTGTGCGGTCGCCAGCAGTTCCCGCCCATAGGCCTCCAGCTCAGCCTTTGTGTTGCGCCAGGTGAAGTAGGTGTAGGACTGGGTGAAGCCCACCTTGGCAAGCGCCCGCATCATGTGCGGCCGGGTGAACGCCTCAGACAGGAACAGCACGTCCGGTTCGGTCGACTTCACTTCGGCTATGAGCCACTCCCAGAACTGGACCGGCTTCGTGTGGGGATTGTCGACCCGGAATATCCGCACGCCGTGCGAGGTCCAGTACCTGACCACACGAAGCACCTCGTGGTAAAGCCCGACCGGATCGTTGTCGAAGTTGAGCGGGTAGATGTCCTGGTATTTTTTCGGCGGATTCTCCGCATAGGCGATGGAGCCGTCGCTCTTCATGGTGAACCATTCCGGGTGCTGCTTCGCCCACGGGTGGTCCGGTGCGCACTGCAGGGCGAGGTCGAGAGCGATCTCCATACCCAGTGCCCGGGTCTGGGCGACGAACTCGTCGAAGTCCTCGATCGTGCCCAGTGCCGGGTGGACGGCATCGTGGCCACCGCTCTCGCTGCCGATCGCCCAGGGTGAACCGGGATCGTCGGGACCCGCGACGAGAGTGTTGTCCGGACCCTTGCGGTTGACCTCCCCGATGGGATGAATCGGCGGCAGGTAGACCACGTCGAAGCCCATCGCGGCGACGGCGGGCAGCCGCCGCGCCGCGGTCGCGAAGGTTCCTGAGCGTGGTGGATCCAGACTCGCCCCTTCGGAGCGCGGAAAGAACTCGTACCAGCTTCCGAACAGCGCTCGGGGACGGTCCACCCAGACCCGGTAGAACGGTGAACGGGTGACGAGCTCCCGCAGCGGGCACCGGTCAAGCAGGGCGACCAGCGCCGGGTCGCATGCCGCGGCTATCCGCTCACGTGGGTGGGTGAGAGCATCATCACGTAACGCGTTGACAGCTCGCTGGATGTCCGCGCGGCGGCCTTCGGGGACCCCCGGCAGCGCGCGGAGCAACAGCCGGGCCCCGTCTTCGAAGTCGACCGCCAGCTCGTCCAGGCTCTGGCCAGCGGCCGTTTTGATCTCAACGGCATGCCGCCAGGTCGCCACGGGGTCAGCCCACGCCTCGATCCGAAAGCCCCACAGGCCTTCTGAATCAACCTGTACCTCGGCCTCGTAGCGGTCGGTTCCCGCGTCGACCGGCCGCATCCGCGTGAACGGGGTGCCGCGGCCATCCGGACCTGACAGCGCCACGTTGGCACCGATCAGATCGTGCCCATCCCGAAACACCGTCGCGGTGACGGTGAGGATCTCACCCTCTACCGCCCGCGACGGCCACTGTCCACACGATACGGCGGGGCTGATGTCAGAGATGACAACCCGGCCTATTGAGCGTCCGATCATCGCCGCGACCTTATCGAGGGGAACCACCTCTAGATACTCCGCCTCTTTTGTACCGGCTGGTGGCACCCCAACGTGAACAGCATGGGGCCACTGGGTGGGGTTGTGTTGGTGATACGGAGGCGGTCCGCCGGGCGAGGAGGATGTCGGCATCGGATCGAAGTCTCCATGTTGATGAGCGTTCCGGGTAGGCCTGTTGCCATGGGTGAACCGGCTCACCGTCGGTTTCCGGTCGGAGATACCCCCGCCGGCCATGCTCACGCGGGGGCGGGCTGCGGGGCGGCGCGACGGGGCCACGGCGTCCGGGTGTGCTCAGCTGTCTGGTGGGGAACCCTCGCGTGGTCCCGTTCGTCCCGGAGAAGACGGGCCCCGGTGACCCCATGTCGCCGTGAGCATGCGTGATCGAGTCCAGTAGGCTGCGTCGCGCTCGGTGCGGGGGACGACCAGGGCGCTGGAAGACCCGCGGCACAAGGACAGCCCCGATCGCAATGACAGCAGGAGGAGCAGTGGGAGTCAGCCTCAGCAAGGGCGGGAACGTTTCGCTGACCAAGGAGGCGCCGGGCCTTGCCAACATCGTCGTCGGCCTCGGCTGGGACGCGCGGAGCACCACGGGCGCAGATTTTGATCTTGACGCGAGCGCGATCGCGTGCCGGGCCGATGGCAGGGTGCTGTCGGACGGCCACTTCGTCTTCTTCAACAACCTCAAGAGCCCGGACGGCGCCATTGAGCACCAGGGCGACAACCTGACTGGTGAGGGGGAGGGCGACGACGAAGCAATTAACGTGAATCTCGTCAGCCTGCCAACAGAGATCGACAAGGTAGTGTTCCCGGTTTCGATCTACGATGCGGATTCGCGTCAGCAGAACTTCGGCCAGGTACGCAACGCGTTCATCAGGATCGTGAACGGTGCGGGGGGCGCCGAGATCGCACGTTACGACCTCACCGAGGACGCCTCCACCGAGACTGCCATGGTCTTTGGTGAAGTTTACCGGCACGGTTCGGAGTGGAAGTTCCGGGCGGTCGGTCAGGGCTACGCCACCGGACTTGCCGGCATCGCTCGGGACTACGGCGTGAACGTCTGATCTTCCCGCTGCCTCCGGCGCGGCCCCATCCCTGTTCCCAGTCCTGGCCCTGCTGTAGATGATCTTACCGCGGTGCTGGTTCGGGCCGTTACGATGCCTGGGTCGGGCCGTTCATCGGCCGGGTAGGCCACGTGTACGTGATCACGACGCTGGGTGGCGGGCGAAGCCGTCCCACCCGGAGCTCGTCATGGCGGACCTGTCGGAATGCCCTGTGGTCCGACGGGTCCGCCGGGGCCTTCGTGCTCGCGTGCCCGCCGGCCCTGACAGCTGCCACCTGAACCTGCGGTTGACGTGATGCCTCGACGCTCCGGACCGGGGTCGAGGCGCGGTGGTGCTCCCGGCGCCGCGCCAGACCCGGTCCGGGGGGAGGTATCCGTCCGCGTGCACACCTTGCGCATTTTTGGTTGGTCACTGACGGTTACGGTAGTTGGTGTCGCTCTGGCGGGAGTGATCGGGGGCCCGCAGACCGCCGCGCTCGTCGCGATCCTCGCCGTACTCGAGATAAGCCTGTCCTTCGACAATGCTGTGATCAACGCGACGATCCTGCGCCGGATGAACGATTTCTGGCAGAAGATCTTCCTGACTGTCGGTGTTCTGATCGCGGTCTTCGGGATGCGCCTGCTGTTCCCGATCGTCATCGTCGCCGTCACCGCTCATCTGGGCCCGCTCGAGGTCTTCGACCTCGCGCTGAACAACCCGGACGAGTACGCGGCGCGGCTGGGGGACGCGCATCCCTCGATCGCCGCCTTCGGCGGGATCTTCCTCTTTATGATTTTTCTGGATTTCATGTTCGACCCCGAACGTGACATCCAGTGGCTGCGCTGGCTTGAGGAACCGTTGCGCAAGGCCGGCCGTCTCGACGTCCTGTCGGTCGTGGTCGCGCTTGTCGCGCTGCTCGTCGTGGCTGAGGTGTTCGCCGATCATGCGACCCAGCAGGTGCTGACGGCCGGTGTCGCGGGGCTTGCGACCTATCTGGGGGTGCGCGGCCTCGGTGAGTTCTTCGAGGCGCGTGGGGTGGGTGAGGATCCGGACGAGGACGAGGACGAGGACGAGGACGAGGCGGGTACCGGGTCGGCCGGTGCCCCGAACGGGGTGGTGCTGGCCGGCGGGAAGGCAGCCTTCTTCCTGTTCCTCTATCTGGAGGTGCTGGACGCCTCCTTCTCCTTCGACGGTGTGGTGGGTGCCTTCGCGATCACCCAGGAGATCTTCATTATCGCGGCCGGGCTTGGTATCGGCGCCATGTACATCCGTTCGCTCACCGTGTATCTGGTCCGCAAAGGCACCCTGCAGGAGTACGTGTACCTGGAGCACGGTGCCCACTACGCCATCGGCGCGCTGGCGGTGATCCTCGCTGTCAGCATCGAGACCGAGGTTCCTGAGATCATCACTGGTCTTGTCGGCGTCGGGTTCATCGCCATCGCGTTGGCGTCGTCCGTCCGCAACCGCAACCGCAACCGTGACAGGCAGCGGGCCAGCGGTGCCGGGGGACCTGACAGCGACCAGGACGAACGGCCGGGCAAGGTGGTGACGGCCCGCTCATAGCGTCCCAGGTCGATGACGCGAGGCGCCGTCCGGGCGGCGGCGACCACTAAGCTTATGTCACGACCACCGCAAGGGAGCGGGTTATGCCTATCGACTACAGCAAGCGGTCTGGCGGCCAGGAACCCAGCCCAGGGCGGGTGTCGCTGAGCAAGGTGACGTTGACCAAGAACACGCCTTCGGTCTCCCTGAGCAAGCAGGGCGGAGGTGATCGGCTACATGTCAACCTCAACTGGACAACCCAGGCAGGCGCGGCCACCGGGGGCCGGGGCGGCTTCCTCAAGCGCGTCCTCGGCGCTGTCTCCGGTGGCATCGACCTCGACCTGGCTTGTCTTTATGAGCTCTCCGACGGCCGTAAGGGCGTGGTGCAGGCGTTGGGTGACAGCTTCGGATCCTTTGCGGCGCCGCCGTACATCCAGCTTGACGCCGACGACCGGACCGGGGCTTCTAGCGGCGGGGAGAACCTGTTCGTCAACCTCGCCCGGGTGGGGGAGATCCACCGTTTGCTGGTCTTTGCCTTCATCTATTCCGGTGTCCCCAACTTCGACCAGGCGAACGCCGTGGTGACGCTGACCCCGGCCAACGGCGCGCCGATCGAGGTACGGCTGGACGAGCGGGCGGGCAACGCCAGGATGTGCGCGATCGCTCTGCTGACCAACTCCAGCGGTAACGACCTCGTGGTGAACCGGGAGGTCCGTTATGTCAGCGGTCATCAGGATCTTGATCGAGCGTATGGATGGGGTCTGAACTGGGCCCCGGGACGCAAGTAGGCGGCGGCGCGCGATCATGAACCGTTCGGTGACGCCCTCTGCTGGGGATGACGGTAGGTACTCGATGTTCCGGCCACGCCAGGAGCCGGTGGCCGACGCGCCGCCCTGGTACCCGTTGGAGCCGCCGCCGTCCGGCAGCGGCCATTCGTCCACGGACGAAGCCGGCAGCGGGCCGGAGGATAGCGTGGCTGCTGAGGACGCCGCGGCCGTGGCGGGGGACGTGCCGGAAGAGGACGCGCCGCCCGCCCGCCCGCCCGCGGACGGCGTCCAGGGGAGCATGGACGGGGATACCGCTGTGGATGTCTCCCGCCGGGCTGGCCCTGCCGGGCTGGCCCGGCCGGCGCAGGCGCGGCCGCCTGCTGGGACCGACAGGCCCGACGAGCCCGACGCGACCGGAGATCCGGCCGGCCGGCGACCGTCGGGCGCGGGCGCTGTGCCGGTTGCGCTGGAGCCGGCAGAACCGGAGCCGGCACAGCTGGCAGAACCGGAGCCGGCACAGCTGGAACCAACGCAGCTGGAGCCAGCTGCGTTGGAGTGTTCTGATCCTGACAGCGGGGAGGCTCACGATGAGCCGGTCGCCGATATTGATCTTTCAATGTTGTCGGCAAGAGTCGCGGACCTGGCGGGCCTCACCGCCGTGAGCGCCGCGGCAACCGTGCGGCTGGACGAGCTCCACCAGCGGGTCGAGGAACTGGCCAGGCTCCGGCGCCACGATGCGGATCTGGTGGATCGCCTGCACGCCGAGAACACCCGGCTCCGGGCAGGCGAGCTGGCTGAGGCGATGGCGCCCCTGCTGCGCGGGCTGATGCGGCTGCACGACCAGATGACCAGCCTCGGCGCGGATGACGGCCAAAGCGTTGCGGGCATCCTGCGCAAACAGTTGCTGCAGGTGATGGACCTCGCCGCGGATGTCCGCCCGTATACCGCCGTGGTGGGAATGCCCTTCGATCCGGCCCGGCACACCGGGATGCGCCGGGTCGGCGTTGACGACCCCGGCCGCGATCGGACGATCGCCCGCACGCTCAAGCCCGGATTCGTCCGCGGTGAGTCGACGGTGGTGCGACCAGCCGAGGTGGAGGTTTTTCGGGCACACTGAAACCCGGCGGCGGTTTGTTGGAGGGACCTTATGGCGCGAACAAAGGTGTTCGGAATCGACCTGGGAACGACGTACTCGTGTATCGCCCAGGTGGACGAGTACGGGCGCCCTGACGTGATCCGCAACATCGAGTCGCAGCCGACGACGCCATCGGTGGTGCTGTTCGACGGATCGGCGGACGGCGGCGTCACTTTTGTCGTCGGTACACAGGCGAAGCGGCAGTCGCGGATTCGCCCGGACGATGTGGCGAGCCTGGTCAAACGGCACATGGGTGAGGCCGACTGGCGGTTTGTCGTGCAGGGTGAGGAGTACAGCGCGCCAGCCGTGTCGAGCCTCATCCTCAAGGCGCTCGCCGCTGATGCCGAGCGGGCAACCGGAACCGCGGTGACGGACGTGGTCATCACCGTCCCGGCCTACTTCGGGGACGAGGAACGCAAGGCGACGAAGCTCGCCGGTGAGCTCGCCGGGCTGAACGTGCTG
>NZ_CAKJTR010000153.1:0-11510 GCF_917627355.1 Protofrankia sp. Cj3
TCGGTCGCCGGCATGTGCTGATACCGCACATTCTCGGGGCGGCCTGAACCGGCCGCCGGGTACGGAGGGAGACTGGACTCGCGGCGGCCGCACCGGGCTGGCGGCCGCGATCGGGAGGAGCGGGTCCGCATGCGGGTCGTCGTGGTCGGAGCGGGCATCGCGGGGCTGGCCGCGGCGCATGCGCTGCGGGGCCGGGCCGAGATCACCGTGGTCGAGTCCGGTGACCGTGTCGGAGGCAAACTGCGGACGACCCCGTTCGAGGGGCTCCCCATCGAAGAGGGCGCGGAGTCGTTCCTCGCCCGTGTCCCGGACGCCGTGCGCCTCGCCCGCCATGTGGGGCTGGGGCACGACATCGTCCATCCGGCGACCACGGCAGCGTCGTTGCTGATCTCCGGCCGGCTGCGGCCGTTGCCGCCGCGGACCCTGCTCGGCGTGCCGACCGACGCGATCGGCCTGATCCGCTCGCGGGTACTCTCACCGGCCGGTCTGATCCGTGCGGCCGCCGACCTGGTGCTGCCGCGGACAGCCCTGCCGGAGGACCCCACCGTCGGCGGCTATGTGGGTGCGCGGGTCGGCCGCGAGATCGTCGAGCGGCTCGTCGACCCGCTGCTCGGCGGGGTGTACGCGGGGCGGGCCGATGCCATGTCCCTGCGTGCCACGGTCCCGCAGCTGACCCCGATCATGTCCGAGGAGCGTTCGCTGCTGCTCGGAGCGCGCCGGGTGCGGGCGCGCACCGCGCCCGCGGACCCCACGGGCGCGCCGGTGTTCGCCTCGGTCCGCGGCGGCCTCGGACGGTTCGCCGCGGCCGTCGCCGATGCCAGCGCGGCAAAGATCCTGCTGGGCACGACGGTTCGCGCGGTGAGCCGGACAACCGCCGGTTGGCGGATCACCGTCGTTGGTACCGGCGCGCCGGGCGAGTGGGACATCGACGCCGACGCGGTGATCATCGCTGTACCCGTGCCGGTGGCCCGCGCGCTGCTGGCCCGGGTGGCGCCGCACGCCGCCGCACCGTTGGCCGCTGTCCCTTACGCGTCGGTAGCACTGATCACTTTTCTCTACCGTGAAGCGCGGCTACCGCCCGGCAGCGGTTATCTGGTGCCGCCGCGTGCGGGCGGGGTCGTCAAGGCGGCCACGTTCATGTCCGCGAAGTGGCCGCAGCTGTCGGCCGGTACGGATGCCACGATCGTGCGGGCCAGCGTCGGGCGTGCCGGTGATGTACGTGACCTGGAGCGTGCTGATGTCGAGCTTGCCGGTGTGGTCGCGGCCGAGCTCGCCAGCACGACCGGGTTGACGGGTCGCCCGGCGGCCAGCCGGGTGACCCGTTGGCCTGACGCGCTCCCGCAGTATCTGCCTGGTCACCTGGACCGGACCGCGGCTGCGCGCCGGGCGCTGCCCGCCGGCATCGCGCTAGCCGGCGCCGGCTACGACGGGGTCGGCATCCCGGCGTGTATCCGGTCTGGTGAGGCCGCGGCGGAAGCGGTGCTGCGCGCTGACGACGCTGTGCGGGCGGACCACGCCGGGCGGTGAGAACCAGCGGACGGCACTGACGCGGTGCTGGCACCACCGGGTCAGGCGGCTCCGGCTGGGCGACAATTGGGCCATGTCCGAGACTTCGAGCGGCCGCCAGCCGAATAATCATGATTCTTTCCGTACGGCCGGAGGCTCCGCGCAGACCAGCACCGAGACTGCCGCGCGTACGGACGCGCCATCCGCACGCGATCTTAACGCCGAGCTTCTTTACACTTCCTGGTCGGTCTTTGCGGCGCGGGACCCGCTGCCCGCGGACCGCGGCGCCGTGATTGCGGAGGTGGAAGGCCTGCTCGCCGGGGCCTTGGCCAAGGACGTCTACACCCGCGGTGTCTATGACCTCAGCGGCTACCGCGCGGATGCCGACCTCCTGCTGTGGTGGACGAGCCCGGATCCGGATCTGTTGCAGGAGACCTACCAACGGTTCCGCCAGAGCGCGCTGGGACGGAGCATGACCGCGGTGTGGTCCGGGGTCGGCCTGCACCGGCCGGCCGAGTTCAACCGCAACCATGTTCCCGCCTACGTCCGGCGCGAGGATCCCCGGCCCTACGTATGTGTTTATCCGTTTAACAGGTCACTGGAGTGGTATCTGCTGCCGGACTACGAACGTCGGGGTATGCTCGCCGAACACGGGATCATGGGCCGGGAGTTCGCTGATGTCCGGGCGAACACGGTGGCTGCCTTCGGCCTCGGTGACTACGAGTGGTTGTTGGCCTTCGAGGCGGACGAGCTGCACCGGATCGTCGACTGCCTTCGGCACCTGCGCGGCAGCCGGGCACGGGCACACACCCGGTTGGAGACGCCGTTCTTCACCGGTGTCCGCAAGCCGGTCGCGGATCTCGTCGCGGCGCTGCCGTAGAGTCTGTGCCGCGGTGGAGACCCCCGCCGGCGGAATGATGATCTTTGCTACTTCTCGTACCCGTTCTTCCGCTGGGCGGGTCACGTTCTGATCCGCCGGCGGGGAGATCTTTCGGGTAAACTGCATATTATGCTGCAATTACGGCGCGTAACTTGGCCACTGATCGCGGTTGGCTGTGATTCTCTGCTACCATTGGTCACCGTAAGTTCGTGGATGTTCAGCGCTCGTCACCTCGTCGACCGCCCCCGGTAACCTCAAGGGGGTCGCTGGATTGCTTCTCGAGTGGTATTGGTACGGTTTTCCGCGTGGTAATCCAGTACGGTTGGCCCGACATGTCTTTCGCGGTTCCCGTAGGATCTGACAACGGCGGCCGGAACGCGGCGGCTCGGTTTACCGATCTGTTGGAACGGGTGGGTTTCTGGACTCACCGCGATCGGTTCTGCCGCGGCCTGTCGGACCTGCCGCGCGATCGCGTCCATGCCGTACCGGGGAACGGAGCACGCGCTGCCGGAGATCGAGTTCAGATATCCGACCCGCCCGTCACGGTGTTCGACGGAGCCTGGGCGGCCGTGGCGGGGGCCGCTCCCGGGGCGATCGGTGCTGGTTCGCGGTGGCCACGACGATGCGAGCGGGTACATCCACCCGGTCGTGACGGAGTGCCGCTGACGGGCTCCCTGATTGAGCGGATCGGGGTCCTATGATTGCAAACAGTCAGAATGTGTCCGAGTCCTGGGGGGCTGGCAGTGACGGAGACAATGCCCGATGACGCTCGGGCATCAACAGGGGCCGGCTTGGCGCCTCTTGTCCGCGGTTTCGACGTCTGGGATCAGGCTGATCCCGACTTCGGCGACATGCCGGAGGGCGCCAGACAGCCTCGTCGGCGTCGGCCCGCGGTCCCGGACTCCGCGGCTACGGGTGCCATGGAACGGGTGGGCTACCGTGCTCAGGTTGCCTGGGAGCGCAGGTATGTCCGCCTTCTCGTCGTGTTCGACTTTTTAGGCTGCGTACTCGCCGCGGTTATGGCTTTTTTTGTGCGTTTCGGTGACAATCCGGTCCAGTCCTCGTGGCCGTACATCCTGATGAGCGGCGTTCTGCCGCTGGCCTGGACGTTGTCCATGGCATTCGGGCGTGCCTATGAGGGACGTTTCCTCGGTGGTGGATCGGAGGAGTTCAAGCGGGTTGTGAACGCGGCGGCCCGGGTCACCGCGTGCGTCGCGGTAATTTCCTACGCGACAAAGCTGGAGATTGCTCGAAGCTATATTCTTATTGCGTTTCCCACCGCCACCATCCTGTCGCTTGTCGGTCGGACCGGTGGGCGCGCCATCCTTCACCACATGCGACGTAATCGTCGCTGCCTGCACAGGGTGCTGGTTGTCGGTGCTGGTGAGTCCGCGGCGACGCTCGTCCGCCTGGCCCACCATGACCCGACGTCCGGATGGTCGGTGGTCGGGGTCTGCCTTGACCGGTCACCGGGCCGCCACAGTCATGATCTGCCGGAACGAAGCGGCTTCGACCTGCTCGGGGTTCCCATTGTCGGAACGCTGCACAGCCTTCACACCGCGATCCAGGCGACCAGGGCGACGACCGTCGCCATCTGTCCGCAGATGGACAGCGACATGCTTCGACAGGTCATGTGGGCGCTCGAGGGCAGCGACGTCGATGTGCTGGTGAGTTCCGCGCTTACTGACGTCACCGGCCCCCGTATCTCGATCCGCCCGGTGGCCGGACTACCGCTCCTCCATATTGAGGAACCAGAACTCACCGGTGCCCGGCGGGTCTTGAAGGCGCTGGTCGACCGCCTGCTGGCGCTGGGGGCAGTCATGATTTTCGCGCCGTTACTGTTAGGGATAGCGATCGCCGTCCGGCTGAACAGCCGAGGTCCGGCGATCTTCAAGCAGACCAGGGTCGGTCGCGGTGGCGACACGTTCCGGATGTACAAGTTCCGCTCGATGTACGTCGATGCCGAAGCGCGCCTGGAAGAGCTTCGCGAGGAGAATGAGCGTTCCGAGGGACTGCTGTTCAAGATACGTAACGATCCGCGGGTGACTCCGGTCGGGCGCTTCCTGCGCAAGTGGTCGCTGGACGAGCTGCCCCAGCTGTTCAACGTCTTGAACGGAAGTATGTCGCTGGTCGGCCCGCGGCCGCCGCTGCCGTCGGAGGTGGCGAAGTACGAGGGCGACGTGCATCGCCGGTTGATGGTCAAACCGGGCCTCACCGGGCTGTGGCAGATCAGCGGTCGTTCTGATCTTGAGTGGGACGAGTCGATCCGCCTCGACCTGCGTTATGTCGAGAACTGGTCGCTGGCCATGGACTTTGTGATTCTCTGGCGGACGCTGTTCGCCGTCGTACGCCGTGAGGGCGCTTACTGACCAGGAGTACCCGGGAGAGGGATGGACCCGATCCTCGCCGCGAACCTACGTTCCTACGCGGACGGAACGCAGGTCGCCGAGTATCTCGCTACCGCTTACCATGCACGCCGGGTGGCGGATGCCGTGGACCTGTTGACGCGGGAGACGCGGCGCCGGGCCGCCCGGCCCCTGATCGTCGATCTGGGTGCCGGGGGGCGCGCCGTGAGCGAAGAACTGCGTCGGCGTGGCGCCCACACCGTCATGGTGGATATGGACGCCCACCTGCCCGGCCAGGCGGCGTCCTGGCAGATCCCGATGGTGCGAGCCGACCTCTCGCGCCCGCTGCCGTTGCGCTCCGCCAGTGTGGACGGTGTCTTCGCCGGTGAGATCATCGAACATCTCTTCGACCCGGTCGCGTTTCTCCGGGAATGCTGGCGCGTGCTGGCCCCCGGCGGTGCGCTGGTGGTCACCACGCCGAATCTCGCCACCCTGCAGGACCGCGTTCGTTTCCTGTTCGGGCGGAACCCTCGGCAGATCGACCCCCACCACCCGTATCTGAAGCTGCACATACGCCCGTTCACCTACTCGTCACTGGCGCGGACTTTTCACGTCTGTGGGTTTCGGCTGACCGGGTTCCGCTCCAACTACGTGGTGGTGGGCGGAGACGAGCGGAGCATGTCGGTACGGTTCCTCGCGCGGCTGTTTCCGTCGATCGGCGGTTCCCTGGTGCTCGCGGGCGTCAAGGCTGCGGACGGGGCGGGGGTGCGTCGACCCGGTAGGTGTGCGCTGTCGCCGGGCTCCGGGACCGGTTAGCGGTTAGGTGGCCAGCGGGCGAGCGATCATGTTTTTTCCCGCGCGAACGGCGGTCTCAAAGATTCCTGGACGGTCATCACCCGTGGCTGCCGCCGCCAGCGAAGCCGGTGCGTGCAGCGGGAACGTCGCGTGGCCGACCGTACAGGTGCCGTACGGGCTCATGCCGTACACCGCCAGCTCGGTAAGGACACCGGAGTACACCTGTGCCGGCGGCAGTTCCATCAGGTCGACCCGGGAGTTCGGGTCATCGGGCCAGGCGAGCGTCACATGGGGATTGAACCGGTCGCAGCCGGCATCGGCTACCTCGTCGTAGCCGTAACGGGCGAGCTGGGCCACGGCGGCCGGGTGGGATGGGAGCCGGCCGTCCACCACCGCGCGTAGATTGTCGCCGGCTGGGCCGACCTCTCGCAACCGCCCTCGGCGCAGCGGTTCCACCGCCTTGACCACGCTGCGTTGCAGGAAGGTCCATGCGGGGGAGCGGGCGAAATACATCTCCGGCGCCCCGTGCGGGTTGTGCCGGTACTCATCTCCGACGGCACGCAAGGGTGGTACCGTGCGGGCGACCCCGCGTACCGCTTCGACGACGGCTGGTATCTCCGCTGGCGTGACCGCGAGCATGAACAGCGACACATGGGGTTCACAGACACCGCCAGCGGCGGCTGGGTAGGGCTCGCCGAGGCGGAAGTGGGACGGATAGCCATTGGCCGCCATGCGGTGTGCCAGCGCTTTGCTCGACGAGACCGCTTGTTCCCGCGCCCGGCCGGGCAGGAGGAGCACGACGTCCAGGGTGATGCAGGCCTGCGACGACACCATGATTTCCTTTGCTCGATGTGTCCTACGCCGTCTGACTCGGCATGGATGACTCCGGTTCGGGCCTGCGGGGTTCTGCCTCGATGCGCTCCGGGGGCTGCGTGGCTGTCAGCATTGTGTGGTTGCCCGATGACGGTGTCAGCACAGTGTCGCAGATGTTACCGACCGGATCACCTTCCGTGCGGTTCTGGGTGCGTGAAAGCCGTGCCAGCTGGCTGGCAATACGGCGGACAGGCGCGTGACCATGCTGCTTCCGGCTTTCACTAGTCGAGGAAGATGCCGGTTCCGACGACGACGGCCAGACCGGCCAGGAGCGCTGGCAAGCCGATCCGAAGACCAAGCTTGCTGTACTGCCACGCGCTCACCTCGACACCGAGGCGGGCCGCCGTGTCGCGCCAGAGCAGGCCCGCGAGCGAGCCGTGCAGGACGAGAACAGGCCCGAAATTCACACCGAACAGCAGCGGCCAGAGTTTCTCCGTATGGCCGCCGACCTCCGGCAGGCTGATGAGCAGCGCGGGGAGATTGTTAATCATGTTCGCGCCGAGAATGGCGGCCGCGGCGACCTGGATCTGCGCGAGTGCTCCCGAGCCGCGGAACAGGGAGCCGAGGCCCAGGTGGGGGGATGCCGCGGTCGCGACGATTCCCAGGCTCAGGGCGAGCGCGGCCGCGCCGAACGGGACGTCCCTGATCCGTACCGCCCGGGTCAGGGCTACCAGCGCGATGTCGGCGACACCGGCTACCGCCCAGGCGGGGATGCGCACGAGGTCGCCGACGGTGAAGCCGAGCACGACGAAGATGACGATCGGCGCGCCCAGCCGCAGGGCACGTCTGTCCACCGGATCGGTGATCGTGCTGTGCGGGGCCGTGGCGGTCTCGGCCCGCCGATAGAAGAGCCAGCCCACCACCACTGCCACCAGCGATGCCGGGCCGAGCCGCAGGGCGAAGTCGGTGACGCCGAGCCCGTAGGCGTCGGCGGCGATCAGGTTGGTGAGGTTCGAGATCGGCAGCGCGCTGGAGGCCAGGCATGCCAGCAGCGCCGGTTGCGCCGCCAGCATGGTCGGGTCGAAGCCATGCCGGCGCGCGGTGTGGATGTACAGCGGGGTGAGCAGGACCACCGACGCGTCGAGGTTGAGGAAGGTCGTGACCGCCGCGGCAAGTGCCCACAGCCCCAGCCGCGCGTTCGGGCCGGTTTCCACCAGCGCGGCAACGGACGCGAAGAAGCCAAGCCTGTCCAGCATCACCGCCAGCGGCACGGCCAGCAGCAGAAAGGCCAGCGGCGCCACCAGCGGGCGGACGGCCTCGAGCGCGGCGTCGGTGGTCATGGCACCGACGAGAAGCAGCAGTACCGCGGCGGTTACCGGCGCAGCCCATTTCGGCACCCGGACGGGACGTATGAAAACCCCGACAACGGCGGCCGTCAACAAGGAGAGCTGAACAACCGCCACCGTGCTCATGGTATCTGCCGTCGAAGAGCGCATCACAGAGCAGGTCTGATGCTGATGGGAACTGTCAGAAGACAGCCTCCATCGGCATCGGCCGCACCGCGTCCAGATAGCCGTCGAGTTCACCTAATTCGAATCGGCACATACCGATGACGTGCCAGATTTCGCCGGCCACGTCACCGCCGAACTTGTACCCGCCGTCGGGCGCCAGCGCCGCCCAGCCGGTGTCGTGCCCGACCAGGGTGACGGACAGACTGGCGGCTCCCGGCCGGCGGACGTCCCACAGCCGGGCCGTGCCGTCGTCCCCGCAGCTTGCCAGCCGGGTGCCGTCCGGGCTGAAGTCCAACGACCAGATCCGGCGGGTGTGCCCGGCGAGGCGGTCGATGCAGCGTCCGCTGCCAGGTTCCCACAGCCGGACGACTAGGTCGTCGCCGGCGGTCGCGAGCACCGTTCCGTCCGGGCTGAACGTGGCTGACCAGAGCCGTCCGGTGTGTTCCGCGAAGGTACGCAGCAACTTGCCGGTGTGTGGGTCCCACAGCCGTGCCGTGCCGTCGTTGCTCGCGCTCACCAGGCGGGTGCCGTCCGGGCTGAACTCCACCGCGTACACCCGGTCCTGGTGGCCGGAGAACGTCTGCCGGCACTCACCGCTCCGCACGTCCCACACCCGTACGAGTTTGTCGTCGCAGCCGGTGGCCAGCAGCGTCCCGTCCGGGCTGAACGCGACGGAGCGGACCCGGCCCCGGTGGTCGGCGAACGTCCACACATGCCGACCGGTCGCCCGATACCATAACTGGACCGAGTCGTCGTCGTTCGCGGTCGCCAGGGTATCGCCATCGGGGCTGAAGGCCTCCGCCCAGACGTGGTCGGTCTCGACCCGCAGCTCCCGCTCGTAGGTGCCGGTGCCGTCCGCGCCCGGCACGTCAAGATTCCACAGGTGCACACCACCGCCGGCGCTGCTGGCCGCGGCGATCGTGCGGCCGGCCGGAGTAAAGATCGCGGCGGCGAGGCGGTCGGCGGCGCCGGTCAGCGGGCCCAGCCGCTTGCCGGTCCGCGGCTCCCACAACCACACCGCCCCGTCATTCCCGCTGGCGGCGAGGATGGCGCTGTCGGGGCTGAAGCGCACCGCGGTCAGCCGCCGGCCGTGCCCGGCCAGCACCCGTATGCACGCGCCGCTCACCGGGTCCCACAGCCGGGCGGTCCCGTCGTTGCTGCTGGTGGCCAGCTGGCCACCGTCCGGCCGGAAGGCCATCGGCCAGACGGAGCCCTTGTGCCCGGTGAGCTCGTGCCGCTGCTCGCCGCTGACCGGGTCGAGCAGCCGCAGCACCCGGCCGCTGTCGCCGGTGGCCAGCAGCGTGCCGTCCGGGCTGAACAGCACCCGGTACACCGCGCCGGAGTGCCGGGTGAGGACGCGCCGGGTTCCCGTCCCCGGGACAGTCCCCGGGCCGGGCATGTTCCACAGCCGGACCACACCGGCGATGTCGCCGGTGGCCAGCAGGTGCCCGGCAGGGTGGAAATCGAGCGCGTAGACCGCCCGTTCATGCCCGGTGAGTTCCTCGCGCAGTTCGCCGGTGAGCGGATCCCACAGGCGGACCTCACCGCCGTCGCAGGCGGTGGCCAGAAGGGTTCCGTCGGGGCTGAAGGCCAGCCGGTACACCGGCCGGGCACCAGTGATCTTTTGGTGTAGTTCGCCGGTCGCGGTCTTCCACAGTCGCACCACGCCCCCGTCATCGCCGGTGGCGAGCAGGTCGCCGGCCGGGTGGAACGCCGCGGTCCACACTCGGGAGGCGTGCCCGGCGAGCTGCGCGCGGACCTGGCCGGACGAGGTGTCCCAGAGCCGGATGGTGCCACTGTTGTCGCCGACGGCGACCAGGCTGCCGTCCGGGCTCAGCTCCACCGGCCACACCCAGCCGGCGTGGCCGCGCAGCGTGTGCAGCGGGCGGCCCGTCGTCGGTTCCCACAGCCGGACGGTTGCGTCGCTGGAGCCACTGACCAGGATTTTTCCGGCGTAGCGGACGATGTAGGCCCGGCTTTGATGACCTTGTAGCGTCCGCAGCGGGCGGCCGGTGGCCGCGTCGCAGGTGAGCACCCCGCCGTCCTCGCTCGCGATCGCCAGGATCGCGCCGTCCGGGCTGTAGGCCACCGGATCCGGCAGGCGGCCGATCTCGAAGCCGGCTGAGACGCCGACCGCGGACGGCGCCAACCCGACGTGTACCTCCTGGCCCGGTGCGACGGCAGCGCCTCGACGCCGCGCGTCGGTCAGCAGCGCGGGGCCGGCGGTCGCTCCCACGATCGCGGCGTGCCGCAGCGAGGCGCCGTCGAGGATGGCGCCTCCCAGCTTGGTGCCGAGCATGCGGGCCCGGGTGAGGTCGGCGTCGGTGAGGTCGGCGTCGGTGAGGTCGGCGTCGTCGGCACGCGCGCCGACGAGCACCGTGCCTCGCAGGACCGCGCCGGTGAGGTCGGCGCCGGTCAGGACAGCGTCGGTGAGGTCGGCGCCGGTGAGGTCGACGGCCCGCATCTCCCGGTACGACAGGTCCTCGCCGCGTAGCGACCGTCCTCGCAGGTCGCTGTGAATGGGGGTGCGCAGCCGGGCGCTGATCTTCAGTGCGTTGGCCCGGGCCGCGCTGTCCACGTCGGGTCCGGCGAGCGCGCCGCTGGCCCACGCCCGGCATGCGTTGCCGGGTGCCAGATCGCAGAGGAACTCGACCGCCAGATGGGAGAGCGGGCGCCTGGACAGCAGGGCCGGGTCAGGCTCGCCATGCCTGAACCGGTTGGCGATGTCGTCGGCGACGAGCCATTCGATCACCGAGGAGTGGATGAACCCGAACAGCCCGTCGTCGGCGCGGACGAGCAGGCTGCCCGCCCCGATGGCGTGGGTGACCTGCTGGGCGGACATGTTCCCCTTGACCAGCGTGGTGAGGGCCGTCGCGACCTCGCTGATCTCGTCGAGACGCAGGAACGGCTCGCCCGACTCCCACAATCGCAACGCGAGGGTCCGGACCGCCGTCCACAGATCGGTGAGGTCGAGCGAGACGGGCACCCCTGGGACGCCCTGGGTGCGCCGCACCTCGAAACCGAGCCAAGCGGTGAGGATCTCCTGGTACAGCCCGGCCGCGGACAGGGTGTGCCGGGCCTTGGCCACGTCGGCCAGCCGGGCGGCGTCGAGGCCGGCCACGAAGCTCAGCATGCGTGGATTACGGGACAGCCCGGTCAGGTCCTGAACATTTTTGATCAACGTTAGCCGCTCGTCGGCGGCTGTCTCGTCGCCACCGTAGCGGTTCACCAGGTAGGCGCGGACCTGGGAGGGCGCGAAGTCCTCGACGCTGAGCACGCGCCGCCCCGGCAGCAGGCCGACCTTCGCGCCGAGCGCGGTGAGCACCTGGGAGTCGGTCCGGAAGTGGTGGGTCCGGCTGGCAACAATGATCTTTGCATTGTCCTGCGCGGCCTGCAGAAGCGTCTCCAGGTGATCGGCCGCCCGATCGTAGGTGACCCGGTTCACCAGTTCGTCGAACCCGTCGAACAGCAAGACGATGCGGCCTTCGCGCAGCATGTACCGGAACGCCCTGAGGTCGATGAGGTCCCGCTCGTGGTTGGCCAGGTGGGCGGCGACCAGCCCGTCGACGGTGTGCGCCTTGTCCAGGGCACGGAGCTCGATGAAGATCGGCGTCAGTCGGGGCAGCTCGTCGGGTATCCGGCGGGCCACCTCGCGCAGGG
>NZ_CAKJTR010000154.1:0-11341 GCF_917627355.1 Protofrankia sp. Cj3
TTGAAGCAGGATCCTCTCCCGGCCCATTGTGGACTCGATTTCGGGCTTCCTTGATCGGATATAAATTCGCCAGCAGCGCTACGGGAAATGGTTGGCGGATTAGGATGTTGATCGACGTTGTGATTGGCGGCTTCTCGGTCGTTTGCGGGCACACCGAGGGCCCAGATGTGCTTCGAGTCGGCGGGCCAGGGTCCTGTTCGGGCGGCCGTGGGGCGGGGAGGGTCGTGCGACGGGCACGTGCGGTAGCAGCAATGTGACTTTCTGATCGTAGGGGTAGGGCGCGCAGCGCGGCGAAGGCTGTGGTGAGTCGGTCGCCGCAGCCGGTACTGCCGCATCCGCTCATACGTGATCTCAGAGCGCAACCAGGCGTCGGCCCCTCCGAAGCCATCTCTGCCGCGCTCGCCGGCACGCCCTGGCTGCCGCTCCCTGCCCGGCAGCCCCTGCTGCAGCCATTGGATCAAATAGCCACTGAATGGACACAACAGGGCAAGGACACGCTTCGCGGGCCGAGAGAACGGACGCGCAAAGGCGAGTGGGGCTACCGGCGCACGGCCAGCGGATATCGTAGTGACTGTCCTCGCGTTCGTTCGGGAGGAAGGGCAGCCGGCCGCACGCGCGTGGATCTCTGCCGTCGAATCGCCTACGGTCGCCGATTTTCATACTCTGTCCGCCGGGATGCTGCGTGGGGGAAAGGTGTCGCACCGGACTTGTTCATCAGCTGAGAAGATCGATTTCTTCATCTCTTATACGGGAGCCGATCAGGCCTGGGCGGAGTGGGTCGCCTGGGAGTTGGAGACGGCGGGCCGGACGGTACGGCTGCGTGCGTGGGATGCGGTGCCCGGTGAAAATATCGTGACGTGGATAAGCTTGCAGCAGGAGGCTGCGGAGCGGACCATTGCGCTGTGCTCGCCCTCGTACTTCGCCTCGAGCTACTGCATGATAGAAATGGCAGTTGCACTCCGCCGTCAGGCTCTGATTCCGCTTCGAATTGCATATTGCGAACCGTTGGGGCCGCTTCGTGCAATAAACTGTGGAACGTTGTTCGACCTCGACGAGAGTGCTGCTCGCCATCGCCTCTTGCAGGCCGTCGGTTTGGTGGAGGGTGGGCGGACACCTACGGGCGGGTTTCCAGGGGCGCCGACGGCGGGTAACGATGACGCCGGCCGCCCGTCATTTCCGCGAAGCTTGCCGCGGACGTGGAACGTCGCAGCGCGGAACGTGTGGTTCGTCGGCCGGGAAACAGTGTTGTCTGCCTTGCGTGAAAGTTTCTCTTCGGCGGCTTCGAACCGCGTTGCCTCGCACGTTCTCACTGGTATCGGAGGAGGTGGCAAGACCCAGCTTGCGGTAGAGTACGCCTATCGTTTCGCCGCCGATTACTCATTGGTATGGTGGGTGCCCGCGGAGCAGCCGGCGACCATCGCCGAGGCGTTTGGCGCCTTGGCTGACACACTTGATTTGGCTGAGGACGGTGACCTTCAAAGGCGTGCGCGGCGGGCGTTGGATCGTTTGCGGGAACGTTCAAATTGGCTGCTCGTATTCGACAACGTTGAAGAGCGAAGTGTGCTGGCTGAGTGGTGGCCCAGCGGAAGCGGCCACGTTCTGATTACCGGCCGCAGCCGGGCCTTGAGGGAGTTCGGGGAGACCACGGAAGTCTACTGCTTCACTCCGGGCGAGTCGCTGTCGTTATTGCACCGTCGCGTCACCCACATGACGGGCGACGAGGCCATCCGAGTCGCAGGAGCGCTGGGTCACCTCCCGCTCGCGGTTGGCCAGGCAGCCGCATACCTCTCGACCACGAGGATGACTCCGCACACCTACCTCGTCCTACTGGACAGAGCGGTTTCCCATGCCTTCGCCGAGAGGCCGACAGACTACCCTACTGGTCTGCTTGGCTCGGTAGCAATGACCATGGACCGACTGGAGCAACGGAATCCCGTAGCCGTCGAGATGTTACGCTGCGCGGCATTCCTGGCGCCGGAGCCCCTCCCGCAGTCTATTCTTTCGGCGATGGTTCGACCAAGTACAGAAGCGATCGTCGCCATAGCGGCTATGCTGTATTCTATCGAATCTTTCGGGGTGGCCCGGATCGAGAACAATACACTCCACCTTCACCGGCTCACCCAGGCGATCATCCGCGACGGGTTGACCGCAGCCGAGCGGACGCGAATCATCGGCCGGACGCAGAGCCTGCTCGCCGAGGTTGCTCCGCCCGATCCGGATAGGCCTGACGCATGGCCTAGTTACACTGAGCTCGCCGTACATGTCAAGGCTCTCTTCGAACACGTGGACGACGGTGGGCGGCGCAAGTTCCGTACCACTGTTCTCAACGTCATCGACTGCCTTACGCGTAGCGGCCAGTATACGGCTGCCATGGACCTTTCCAAGCGAGTCTTCGACATCTGGTCCGGGTTAGACGGTTCAGACCATCCCGACGCGCTTCACGCCGCATACCGGTACGCAGACGCCCTACGCCGAACCGGTAAGTTCGGTGAGGCGGAGATTTTAGACCGTGACACCTACGAACGGCGTCGGCGGCTCCTCGGACAGGGACATCGAGATACTCTGCTGTCCGCAGACGCACTCGCCCTCGACGTGCGTGGTGTCGGTAACCGTCCAGCCGCCCGTGACTGGCACGCACAAGCACTCGACATGGCCCGGAAAACTCTCGGCTATCGCGACCCGCAGACCTTGGAGTTGGCTGGTAACTTAGCCCTCGACCTCTACGGCCTGGGAGAAACGGAGGCCGCGCGGGTATTGGACGAAGAAACCTTGGAGTTGCGGCGGGCTGTTCTCGGAGAGGACCACCCACGGACCCTCGCCTCAGCCCGTAACCTCGCTCACGATCTCCGTGATCTTGGCGGATATGCTGAGGCTCGAGCATTGGATCAAAGTACATTCGATATATCACGCCGCGTCTTGGGCCCTGACCACCCTGACACGCTCCTCGCTGCGAGCAGCCTCGCCGTCGACCATTACGCGATGCATGAATATGAGGCCGCCCAGGCGCTACATCAAGACACCTTGCACCGGTCTCGGCGAATTCTCGGAGAAGATCACCCTGATACCTTGCAGGTTGCGAACAGTCTCGCGGTCGACCTTTACCGCATCGGCGATGTTGCCGCCGCATACGAATTGCACTGCGATACCCTCGACAGGCTGCGTCGGACACTCGGCAGAGACAACCCGCTAACCCTCCATGTTGCGCACAATCTCGCTCGCGACATCCACGGCCTCGGTCGGTACGGCGAAGCTTGTGACCTCTGGAAGGACACGCTCGAGCGTCGCTGTCGCGTCCTGGGCGCTGACCATCCGGAAACCCGGCGGACGGGGCGCCGCCTTCGGGATTGCGACTGTTCGTAGCTTTTTTTGTCGGGATTTGAGCGAGGCGTCCTTGGCCAATGCAACCCTTGAGCTATTCAATCCTCAAAGCCGGCAGGCAGCGGTGTCCGCTCCGGTCATGTCACTGTTCAATTCTGCTGCTGTGGCCTGCTTGCGGTCTTCGGCCACACTGGCCGAAAGAAGTGCAGGGCGCCGGACTCGCCGCCGGCGGCGACCCAGCTGCCATCCGATGCGAGCGTGACAGCGACCAGCCCTGCGTCCAGCGTGAGGTGTGCCGCCTCCGTGCCCTCACGGAGGTTCCACAGACGCAGGGTATGGTCCAGCGACACCGATGCCGCCAACTGCTCATCTCCGCTCAGCGCGATGGCACCGACCCGATCTGTGTGCTTCCGCAGGTGGTGGTGCCATTGGTGGTTCCGCAGGTCTAGGACGCTCAGGGATCCCCGCCATGTGTCGTCGACTGCGCACAGCGCGATGCGGCCCTGTCGTCCTATGACGATCTTTTCAACCGAGTTGAACGGGCCGTCCACCCGAGCGAGCTGCTCGAATGTCTTGAGGTCCCAGATCCGCACACAGCCATCGTTGATGCCGCCAGAGAGCACCGTCCTGCCGTCTGGGCACATCGCTACCGTCTCCACCACATCGGGGTGCGCATCCCACACCGCGAGTCCGGCTCCGGATGCCACGTCCCAGACTCGTATAGCCCGATCCAGCCCGGCCGACACCACGACCTGCCCGCCCGGGGTGATGGCCACGTCCGTCAGCAGGCTCGAGTGCCCGTGGAGGGTACGCAGCGGGCGTCCAGCCTGCAGGTCCCACACGATGACAGCCTGGTCGTAAGCCCCTGAGACGGCATGGGTTCCGTCGGCGCTCACTGCCAGCGCACAGACCTTTTCCTGGTGGCCTTCGAGGGTACGCAGCAAGCGGCCAGTGGACAGCTCCCACAGTCGGAGGGTGTAGTCCTCCGCTCCCGACAGTACTTTGCTGCCGTCTGGTGACACGGCCACCACCCAGACCCCGCCGTCGTGCCCGGCCAGGGTCCGCAGGTGGCGACCGGACCGGGGATCCCATACCTGCACGGTGCTGTCGTTGGAGGCGGAGACCAGGAGCCCGTTGCCAGGGCTTTCGGCGAGGCCCCGGACAAAGTCGGTGTGCCCGGTTGGCAGGCTCTCCGCACCTGGGCGGTCGAGCGCCCACACACGCGCGGTGCGGTCGATGCTGCTCGACACCACCACATCCGCCGTGCGTGGGAGCGTCAGCGCATTCACGCCGTTGGAATGCCCGGTAAGCGAGCGCAGGCACTGGGCGGATGGCATATCCCACACACGGACCGTTCCGTCCTGTTCACCGGTGATTGCCAGGTTGCCGTCAGGGGAGAGAGCGACCGCGTTCACCTGCGCCAAGGGACCGGTACCCGGGTCGAGGCTGGCGAACACCGCCCCAGTCTCAAGATCCCACACGTGTGCGCTGCCGTGTTCGCCGGGAGCGAGAGCCAGTCGCCCGTCGGCCGTGAGCGCGACGTCCTGGCCAGTCAGGTTCGGGCTACTCACCGTTTTCAGCAGGTTGCCTGCGGGGAGGTCCCATAGCCGAAGCGTCCCATCCCATGATGCGGACGCCAGCCGGTGCCCATCGGCGGAGGTGGCGAGCCCCCGGACATGGCGGACGTGCCCGCTCAGGGTGGCGACACGGGTGCCTGTGTCGAGGTCCCAGACCTCCAGCGGGTGGTCCTCGCACGTCACGAGGACTGATAGGCCTGAAACTTTCGAAGATCCAGGAAGTCTCGAAAATAGTGAAAAGCCGAATAAGGACGATTTGTCGTTGCCGGCACCGGCGATCGCCACCGCATCACCGGAGATCCCCGGGTCGTCGATACGAGCGAGTCGTTCACCCCTGTTGAGGCTCCATATGGCGACACTGCCATCGCTCAAGACGACAATATGACCGTCGTGGGTGACGGCGATGGCGCGGGCGGACCCGATGTCCGGACCTGATGTGGCTGTTCCACGGGTCAGGTCCCAATACTTGACCGTCCCGCCTCCATCGGTGGACATAGCCCGCCGCCCGTTGCCGGTGACCGCGATCGCGTCCACGGAGTTGTCGTGCCGTCCCAGCGTCGCCAGCAGCTCCCCTGAGTCCAGGGACCATACCTTCAGTTCCCGGTCGGCAGTGACCACACGATGCCCGCCGGGAAGCACACAGAGTGCCCCGACCTCGTCGGTGTGCTCGGTCAGGCGCATCGACACTTCGCCCGGGCCGATGTCCCAGACCAGCACGGCTCGGTCCCGGCCCGTAGAAACCAGACGCTGCCCGTCCGGGGTGAAGGCAAGACAGCGGATGAGAGAGGTATGCCCCGGCCGGGTTGTCATGACTGCACCGGAAGCCAGGTCCCACAGGCCGATCGACCCGTTGACGATCCCGAATGCGATGGTGCGGCCATCGGGGGAGATTGCCATGCTCTCGCCGACCATGTCGTCGTGACCCAACGCCGCCAGATCTTCCCGGCCCAGTACCCGCAACTCGCGCCCTGACGCGAGGTCCCACAGCCGCACGGTATGGTCCCAGCCGGTGGATATGGCCCGCCGCCCGTCCGGTGTGACCGCGATGGCACGGACCAGCCGGGAGTGGCCCTTGAGGAGCGCTCGGCGTCGGCCCGTGGCCACGTCCAGAACCGCGATCGGGTGATCTTCACACACCGTCACCGCATGGCGCCCGTCCGGGCTCATCGCCAGCGCCAGAGCGGACAGCGCGGGCGGCGTCAGCGTGCGCACCAGGGTTCCGGTCCGTATATCCCAGACCCGTAGCGTGCCGTCCTCGGACACCGAGGCGGCCCGTGTCCCCTCCGCTGTAACGGCGACGGCACGGACCAAGTCAGTGTGCCCAACCAGCCGGCGAAGCAGTTCCCCCGTCCCGAGGTTCCAGACCCCTACGATGCCACGTCCCATGGGGGCGACGGCCAGGCTCCCGTCGGCGGCGACCGCCACGCTCTCCGCGCCCCAGTCACCGGTCGGCAGTGTGCGCAGCAGTGACGGGGAGGAACGCAGGCTGGGGCGCAGCGGGCGCAGCCATGTCCGCCCGTGCCACGTGGCAGCAGCGTCAAGCAGCTTGCGTAACCCGGTCGTGTCGTCTGTCGCCGCATCCAGTCGCAGCAGAAGCTGTGCGGCAAACTGGTCCGGGTCACCTGCGAGGATGTGGGCGCAGGTATCGATGGCCCCGCCGATTGCAGAAAGGCCGGACGGCCGGGTGGCGTCGCCACCTTCGCCCCCAGCTCCAGGCATGCCCGCCGCCGCCATGAGGAGGATTATCCTCGCGGTCTTCTGCTCCGTGGCCGGTTCCCAGCCCTGCCCACGCCGGCCAGTCGATCATTTGCCACTCCCCGTATAATAGCCGGGACTCGAATAGGTACGCCGCCGCTGTGGCTAACCTGGATTACGTCCATATCGATGAGATCGTCAGGGTGAGTGGATGCCCAGAGCCATACCGGTGTTCCGCGTCTTCGTCAGTTCTACGTTCGGTGACCTCAAGGGGGAGCGCAACGCCCTTGACAAGCGCGTGTTTCCAAAGTTGCGAGACTTGTGCGCGAGTCATGGTGCGGAGTTCCAGGCCATAGACCTGCGTTGGGGAATCTCCGCCGAGGCATCGGTGGACCAACGTATCGTGGAGATCTGCCTGAGCGAGGTGGACCGCTGCCGCCAGGCCACGAGGCGGCCCAACTTCCTGCTTCTCCTGGGAGATCGCTACGGCAAGAGCCTGCTACCGCCGGCCCTTGATGCCGAGCCGTTCCGCCGCCTGCTCACACGACTTACACAGGACGACGCGAAGCGCGCCAACCACTGGTACAAAGAGGATGCTAACGCCGTTCCCGTGGTATTCGTCCTGCAACCCCGGCGTGGCCGGTACCGAGAGGGCAAGGCGTGGCGTGTTGAGCAGGACAAGTTGCAGGTCGCCCTGCTCCGGGCCGCCGAGCACCTGGCCGAGGCCGCTGTGCTCGAGCTTCTCGGCACGTCAATCACCGAGCAGGAGACCGCCCGCGGGATCCCGGTGGGCGGCCCGGACATCCCCGGTGCTGTCTTCGTCTTCCGCCGCATGCTGGAAGGGCTCCCGCAGAACACGTCCGCAGGCAATTACCGCGACCTGGTCGAGGGCGAGGAACGCCTGGACACCCAGGCGGCTGATTCTCTGCGGCGGTTCCACGACGACGTCTATCGGCGCCTCGATGGCTGCCAGGCCGTTACCGAATACAGGGCGGTCTGGGATGCCATGGCGGGCGGCCCGACAACGGAACATACCGACCAACTGTGCAGGGACGTCTATGACGCACTGGCCGGGGCGATTACCGAAGAACTGCGCCTCGTGGCGCAGGTCGACTCGCACCAATCGGAGGAGCAGACCCACCACGACTTCGGCGCCGAGCGTCGCCGGAGCTTCACCGGGCGCCGGGACGAACTCGACGCCATCAGCCGGTACCTCCGATCGGACACCGCACGACCGCTGCTGGTCATCGGGGACCCCGGGATCGGCAAGACAGCCCTGTTGGCCGAGGCGGCGTACCGGGCTGGCGCCCAGGCTGGTGGGCGGCCCGTCATCGCTCGTTTTATCGGAGCGACCCCGCGCTCGGCGGACCCACGCACCCTTGTTGATGACCTGCGCAGGTCACTGCCCGGCCTCGCGGGCAGGGCCGAGGACACCCCGCCAGTGGGCCTGCCCGCACTCGCCGAGGCGTTCCGGGATGCGCTGGCCGCCGTGCCACCCGGATCGGGCCTCGTCCTCGTCCTGGATGCATTGGACCAACTGGCCGGGGCGCCCGACCTCAGCTGGCTGCCCTCCGAACTGCCGTCGGGAGTACGGGTAGTGCTGTCCGCGCAGCGGGGCAGCGCCGCCGAACACGCCGCCGCCGAGCTTAGGGCCATCACGGTACACCTGGGTGCACTACCAGCCGGGGAGGGTGACGAACTGCTGAGCCGATGGCTGGGTGAAGCCGGGAGAGCCCTGACGGAGGACCAGCGAAAAGAGGTGACCAGTCCTTTCGCCGAGTATGGCAACCCGTTGCACCTGCGCTTGGCGTTCGAGGAGGCACGCCGGTGGGCCTCGTACACGCACGTCCCCCCGGGCACACTCGCCTCCGACGTCCCCGGCATCCTCCGGCAGTTGCTGGACCGGCTGGAATCGGAGCACGGACCCGCTTTGGTGCGCCGGGCGCTCGGCCTCCTTGCCGCGTCGCGGGACGGGCTGAGCGAAGGGGAGATGCTGGATCTGCTCTCCGGCGATGGGGCGGTTCTCGGTGAAGTCGGGCGCAGGATGCCGAAGTCTCCACCTACGGAGGGGAGACTCCCGCCGATCCTGTGGGCACGCCTGCACGCGGACCTGGAACCGTACCTGAACGAACGCCGGAGCGAGGGTAGGGTGCTGCTCGGCTTCTACCATCGGCAGCTCACCGAGGTGGTTACTGCACGTTACATGTCTGGGGAGGACGCCGCTGGCATGCACCGTTACCTGGCCGAGTACTTCGCCGCGCAACCGCTCGACCTCGTGGACGGGGCGCGGTCCGTGGCGAATACTCGTAAATTGCATGAGCTTTCCTACCAGCAGGCTTACGGTGGCTGCTGGGATGACCTGCATGCTACCCTCACCGACTTCCGCTTCCTCCAGCGAAAAATCGAAGCGATCGGGGTGGAGGAACACACCGGCCAGCAGGGCCATGTCGATGTCACTCACACCGGGGTCTATGCGCTTCAGGATGACTTCCAGCTGGCTCTCCGGCTGTGGCCGGAGAAGGAGACAATGTGAGTGCCTCGGCGGGGGGCAGCGCCTCGCTACCCATTGACACTGCCGCTGCCCGGCGCAGACTCGCCCACATCGCCCGCGCGCTGCGGCTCGAGTCGCACATACTCGTCATCCACCCGGAACTCGCCTGGCAGCAACTCGCCAACCGGCTCCAGTGGAATCCCGAGGCCGCCGTCCTGGTCCACACCGAATCACGGGACCGGGCGGGCGCAGGTCACGCCGCACGCCTGCTGCCCCACCTGCGGTTGCGCACCCGTCCCCGCGAGTCGGAATCCCTCCTACGCCGCCTCGACCATGGATCCGACTGGCTGTCGGCCTGCGCCCTCGTCCCCGGAGGAGACTTACTGGTATCGGCCTGTACGGATCGGACGCTGCGGGTGTGGGACACGGCGACCGGCCGTATGGCACGGATACTGGGCGACATGCCGGCGGCTCCCCAAGCGTGCGCGGCCACTCCCGACGGGGGGTTTGTTCTAGCGACGACCGGCAATCCCGCCGGAACTCTTCACGTTTGGGAGCTCCGTACCGGCGCTCAGATTGCCCACGTCACCGCACACCAGCCATCCTGCACCGCTTGTGCGGTCCTGCCGGACGGGAGCGCGGTGCTGACGTTCGGCACCGACGGCCGGATCAGGCGGTGGACACTGCCCGACCTCCGCCTCGTTGGGGACCCAGACTCGGCACCGGAGCCGCTGACCTGCGGGGTATTGAGTCCGGACGGGACCGTCCTCGCCTACGGTGGGCGCCAGGGTATGGTGTACGTGCGCGGCCTCGCCGCCGGCAGTCCCGTGACCAACCTCCTGCACGGGCACGGCGTCCCGCTGACCGGGTGCGCGCTCGGACCGGGCGGACGCCCGCTCGTGACCAGCGGTGAAGATGGGCGGGTCGTCATCTGGGATCTCGTCACCGGACGCGGCACCGACATCTCTCCGTCCCCTGCGCCGGCCATGCATTGCGCCCTCACCGACGATGGTTCCCTGCTCGCTACGGCTTCCGACGACGGCCGCGTCCACCTCTGGGAACTACCCGCTCTCACCCGCCTCGGCGTTCTCGACGCTCACACCGCCATGGTCGTGGGCTGCGTCCTGTCCTGCGACGGTAGGACGGTGGCGTCGGTTAGCGCGGACGGCACAGTGTGCCTCTGGGACGTGGCAGCTGCCATCGGCTCGACGCGCGGTGGACATACCGGCTTGGTCGAACACTGCACCTTCACCGGTGGTGGCACTGTGCTGCTCACGGCCTCAACTGACGGAACGGTGCGCGGCTGGGAGACTGCGACCGGGGAGGAGACCGGTCCCGTCATGGAGCATCCCGGCGAAACCGTGCGTCTACTCCAGCACGGAGACAACCTTGTTCTCGCTGCAGGCGAGCAGGGCACCGTGCTCATGGCCGAAAACCTCCTCGCGCAGGTGCCCCAACCCGGTCGGCGCGAGTTGCCGCAACTCCCGCTGACACCTGTCGGCATCGGTGAACACGGGGCACAGGTATGGGGACTGGCCCCGTTGCCGGACGGAAACGTCGTCACCGCAGGACTCGATGGGGTGTGCCGGGTCTGGGACCTCCGCCTACGTACCGAACGCTTGCACTATTCCGGTGGCGGCTCCTCCGTCCGGGCATGTGCGACTGCCGCCGACGGCTCCTTCGTGGCCTCGGCGGGCGCCGCGAGCCAACTCCACCTTTGGGATCCCGTCTCCGGCGACGCACTGGTCACGGTAGACGCGCATACCACCGGGATCCGCACGGTCACGGTTGGATCCAACGGCACTGTGATCATCGGAGGTACGGACGGAACTGTTGCTCTTACCGGCCCCGACACACGGTGGCAGCCCAAGGTGCTCGGCTGCCACGAGAGGAGCCAGGTCACCTCGGCCCTTTGGGTGGCCACGCTTGGCGTCGTCACGGGTGGTGTCGATGGAACCCTGGCGCTGTGGCCGGCCAGCGCAGCAGAGGGAGGATGGTACCGGCAGGCCCACCGGGGTTCTGTGCTCTGTCTCGCCGCATCTCCCTCGGGCACGGTCCTCGCCACCGGCGGGGCCGACCATATGCTGCTGCTCTGGGACAGCGAGACGGGCCACCCACTGGCCTGCCTGCCCTGCGCAGGTCGAGTACATGGAGTCGCCTTTCACCCGTACGAACCTGTTATCGCCTGTGCCGGGGATGGCGGGCTGGTCTGTATCGCCGAGCTGATCGGCCTGCACGTCCGCTGGTAGGTGTCCCTGGG
>NZ_CAKJTR010000155.1:0-1808 GCF_917627355.1 Protofrankia sp. Cj3
GGGAGGGCACCGAACTCGGGGTGCTCGCGAAGCAGTTCATGGATGCGGGCGACCTTGTGCCCGATGAGATCACTATCGGGATGGTCCGTAACAGGCTGGCTGAGGAGGACGCGGCCAAGGGTTTCCTCCTCGACGGCTTCCCACGTAACGTCCCCCAGGCTGAGGTTCTGGGGCAGCTGCTCGAGGGCATGGGAACGCGCCTGGACGTCGTTCTGGAACTCGTCGTCGACGACGATGAGGTGGTGCGGCGCCTGTCTGGGCGGCGGACCTGCCGTAACTGCGGGCACATCTGGCACGTGGACTTCGATCCTCCCGCGGTGGAGGGCGTCTGCGATCGGTGCGGCGGTGAGCTGTTCCAGCGTGACGACGACCGCTCTGAGACGGTGCGCCACCGGTTGGAGGTGTATGCCGAGCAGACTTCGCCCCTGGTCGCCTACTACGCCGCGAAAGGCCTGCTGATCGGTCTTGACGCCACCGGGCCGGTGGACAACGTCACTGATCGTGCTCTTGACGCCCTGCGTCACTATGCAAGTTAGAGCGCCCGGCAATAGGGGCGTGGATCAAGGAGCGGGGCTGGGGTGCGTAGATCGCGAGGCGGCGGAGGGAGCCACCCTGGTGTTGGGTGGCGACCGACGACAACACGGCGAGGTGCGTGCCCCAGCCCCGCGACGCCGCGTCCCTATTGCCGGTCGCTCTTAGCGCGCCCCTGTTGTCAGGTGATCGTAGGGTGCGGCGTCACGGTGGCTTGTAGGCGGCGCGGCGCCGTCTCGGCGGGCAGACTTGGGCGGGCGGCCACACAGTAGGGGCCGTGGGTGTGGCTCCTCGTGGCGGAAGCGGGCACGACCAGGAATTTTTCCGCCATCGGAGCCCATGAGAGACGCAGGGTGACAGGGTTACCAGAGACACCGGCCGAAGGATGCGCGATCATGGTTTTTTCGCGTTTCTGGGGGCTTCAGGCGGACTAGGGATACGGACCGGGGCGACGAGCGTGGCGCGACGAGAGCATGTCCAGATCAAGACCGAAGGCGAGATCGCGAAGATGCGGGTGGCGGGGCTTGTCGTCGCGCGCACCCTGGAGAAGCTGCGTGCGGCCGTCAAACCGGGTATCAGTACCGCTGATCTTGATGTCATCGCCGAGGGCGCGATTCGGGCTGAGGGCGCCATTCCATCCTTCAAGGGATACCAGGGTTTTCCGGCGACGATCTGCACATCCGTCAACAACGAGGTCGTGCATGCCATCCCACGACGCAAGCGGGTACTGCGTGAGGGAGATCTCATCTCCATCGACTGCGGCGCGATCGTGAACGGCTGGCATGGTGACGCCGCGATCACGGTACCGGTCGGCGCGGTCTCGCGCGACATCCTGGACATGACCGAAGCCTGTGAGCAGGCGCTGTGGCGGGGTCTGGCGGCGGCGCAGCTCGGGGGCAAGCTCACGGATATCTCGGCGGCGGTGGAGCGTTATGTCCGGCCGCTCGGATACGGCATCGTGGACCACTACGGCGGGCATGGGATCGGAACCGAGATGCACCAGCCACCACACATCCTCAACTACGGGCGGCCTGGTCGCGGCATCCGACTGGTTGAAGGGGTCGCGCTGGCGATCGAGCCAATGATCACGATTGGCCGACCGGATACCGCGGTACTCGACGACGACTGGACGGTGGTCACCGCCGACGGCCTGTTTGCGGCCCACACGGAACACACGGTCGCGGTCACTGCGCGGGGTCCCTGGGTGCTGACGGCTCTGGACGGCGGCGCCGCGAAGTTCGCCGAGCTCGGTGTTGCCTGCGGTCAGCCGGCCCAGA
>NZ_CAKJTR010000155.1:2491-6889 GCF_917627355.1 Protofrankia sp. Cj3
GTCTTGGATGGCCGCTGATCCGGCTCCGTGGCCGCGTGATGGAGCCAGGTTGGCTCTTGACGGATGGGCAACGTACACTTAGAGGCCGGCGGTTAGTGGGCGTTCGCCTGTGTCCACCGTCGGACACCCGAGGGTAGGACAGCGGAGGACATGCCGAAGAAGGACGGGGCCATCGAGATCGAAGGCCGAGTTGTGGAGCCGCTCCCGAACGCGATGTTTCGGGTCGAGCTCCAGAACGGCCATCGCGTTCTCGCCCACATCAGTGGCAAGATGCGTCAGCACTACATCCGGATCCTTCCGGAGGACCGGGTGGTCGTCGAGCTTTCCCCGTACGACCTGTCCCGGGGCCGGATCGTCTACCGCTACAAGTAAACTCGCCTGGCCGATGGCGATGCGGTCGCTGTTCAGACTGCTCGCCGGAGGCCGAGGGCTCCCAGTCATCCGCACGCGCGCCCCAGCGGCTGCGCAAGGAGGTTCGTGCAGCCGTGAAGGTCAAGCCGAGCGTCAAGAAGATCTGCGACAAGTGCAAAGTGATCCGTCGTCATGGCCGAGTAATGGTCATCTGTGACAATCTGCGCCACAAGCAGCGGCAGGGCTGACGCCTTGGCCCGCTGGCCGGGGAATGATCTTTCCCGGCTGTGGAGGCGCTGGACGGGTTCGCCAAAGCGTCACCGTGCCGCCTATCAAGCGGCGCTCACCCCCGGTCGGAGGCCGGGGCCCGGCTCGACGGACAGCGTGCCGTCACGGGATGGGGGCGCTCAAGACCTCCGTACAGGAAGGAAATACCTGGTATGGCACGCCTTTCAGGCGTAGACCTCCCGCGGGAGAAGCGGATCGAGGTCGCTCTCACCTACATCTTCGGGATCGGCCGGAGCCGATCGCTGGAGACTCTCGCCGCCACCGGGGTCAATCCGGACACGCGCGTCCGTGACCTTGCTGACGAGGAGGTCGTCAGGCTGCGGGAGTGGATCGACGCGAATTACCGGGTCGAGGGTGACCTGCACCGGGAGGTGCGTCAGGACATCCGCCGGAAGATGGAAATCGGTTGCTACCAGGGCCTGCGGCACCGGCGGAACCTTCCCGTCCACGGGCAGCGGACCCACACCAACGCGCGTACCCGTAAGGGTCCACGCCGCGCCATCGCCGGCAAGAAGAAGGCCGGTAAGAAGTAGTCAGTGACGTCCGGTCGGTGTGACCGCTGTTGGGCACCGCTACCGGGCACTGACCGACGACCTCGCAAACGGAGACCACGAGCACATATGCCGCCAAAGACGCGTGCCGCCGGGATCAAGAAGGTCCGGCGCAAGGAGAAGAAGAACGTCGCGCACGGCCACGCCCACATCAAGAGCACTTTCAACAACACGATCGTGTCGATCACGGACCCCAGCGGAAATGTGATCTCCTGGGCAAGCGCCGGGCACGTCGGTTTCAAGGGCTCCCGTAAGTCGACTCCGTTCGCCGCGCAGATGGCGGCGGAGAACGCCGCCCGCAAGGCGCAGGAACACGGGATGCGCAAGGTGGACGTTTTTGTCAAGGGTCCGGGTTCGGGCCGGGAGACGGCGATCCGCTCCCTGCAGGCGGCCGGTCTCGAGGTCGGCGCCATCCAGGATGTGACCCCCACGCCTCACAACGGTTGCCGGCCGCCCAAGCGACGTAGGGTCTGACGGCACATCACGGCCTCTGGTCGCGCGAAGAAAACCATGGTCGCGCCGTCCCCGGTCGCAAAGGAGAGAAGGACAAGCATGGCCCGCTACACCGGCGCGGACTGCAAGCGGTGCCGCCGTGAGAAGACGAAGCTGTTCCTGAAGGGCAGCAAGTGCGAGTCGCCCAAGTGCCCGATCGAGATCCGGCCGTATCCTCCGGGTGAGCACGGCCGCGGTCGCACCAAGGACTCCGAGTACCTGCTGCAGAAGCGTGAGAAGCAGAAGTGCGCGCGCATCTACGGGGTGCTCGAGAAGCAGTTCCGTGGCTACTACGACGAGGCGAACCGCCGTACCGGCAAGACCGGCGACGAGCTGCTGAAGATTCTTGAGTCGAGGCTTGACAACGTCGTCTACCGGGCTGGCTTCGCACCGTCCCGGGACGCCGCCCGCCAGGCTGTGCGGCACGGTCACATCGTGGTGAACGGTGGCAAGGTCGACATCCCGAGTTACCGGGTCAGCGAGAACGACATCGTCGAGATCGCGCCCAAGGCACGTGAACTGACCCCCTTCATCATCGCCCGGGAGACGGCCGGCCAGCGCACCGTCCCTGCCTGGCTGGAGGTCATCCCGAGCCAGCTCCGGGTGCTGGTTCACTCGTTGCCGGCTCGCCAGGTGATCGACACTCAGGTCCAGGAGCAGCTGATCGTTGAGCTGTACTCCAAGTAGCCTGAAGTTCCGAGTAGCGTAGACTTCGGCTTTCCTGAAGCCCTCTCGGAGCTGTGGCCAGGGCTCCCGCCGCGCGTCCAAGCGCCGCGGGAGCCCTGGCCGTACGGGTGACGGGGTGGCTCGGGGATGTCGGACCGGCTGCGGTCGTGCTGCTTTCAGCGCGGTCTGTGCCAGAACCGAAGCAGGTACCACCTGGGTGGGGCGGACGGAGGCCCCGCCCACGGGCTCCGTCTGGAGCCGAAGCCGCGGCGTCATATGGCGGTCGCCGCGTTGGGAAGGATGTCAACGATGCTCATTGCACAGCGTCCGACGCTGGCCGAGGAGCCGATCTCCGAGTTCCGCTCCCGGTTTGTCATCGAACCGCTTGAGCCGGGGTTCGGCTACACCCTCGGCAACTCGCTTCGCCGTACTTTGCTGTCCTCTATCCCTGGTGCGGCGGTGACCAGCATCCGTATCGATGGGGTGCTGCACGAATTCTCCACGGTTCCAGGCGTGAAAGAGGACGTCACCGACCTGATCCTGAACCTCAAGGAACTGGTCGTCAGCTCCGAGAACGACGACCCGACCGTGATGTACCTGCGCAAGCAAGGCCCAGGGGTGGTCACGGCGGCGGACATCGCGCCGCCGACCGGTGTCGAGGTGCACAGCTTGGACCTGCAGCTGGCGACTCTCAACGAAAAGGGCAAGCTCGAGATCGAGCTGACTGTCGAGCGAGGGCGTGGCTATGTCAGCGCCACCCAGAACAAGCAGGCGGGCCAGGAGATCGGCCGGATCCCGGTCGACTCGATCTACTCTCCGGTCCTCAAGGTCACCTACAAGGTCGAGGCGACCCGTGTCGAGCAGCGGACCGACTTCGACCGACTGATCGTGGATGTCGAGACCAAGCAGTCGATCTCCCCGCGGGACGCGATGGCCAGCGCGGGCAAGACGCTGGTCGGTCTGTTCGGTCTCGCGCAGGAGCTGAACGCCGAGGCGGAGGGTGTTGACATCGGCCCGTCCGCCGCGGACGCGGCCTTGGCCGCGGACCTGGCACTGCCGATCGAGGAGATGGATCTGACGGTCCGTTCCTACAACTGCCTCAAGCGTGAGGGCATCCACACGATCGGCGAACTGGTCTCCCGCAGTGAGGCGGACCTGCTCGACATCCGCAACTTCGGCCAGAAGTCGATCGACGAAGTCAAGACGAAGCTCGCCGGAATGGGGCTGCAGCTGAAGGACTCCCCACCCGGATTCGACCCGCGGCAGGCCGTGGACACCTACGGTACCGACACCTATCACACGTCGTTCAGCGACGCGGCTGACGACGGCGCGGAGTTTGTCGAGACCGAGCAGTACTAGACATTTATTGATCTTCGCTTTGTTCGATCGCTGAAACCAGGTACCCGGCTCGGCGCGAAGCGGCGGGCCGGGGCGTGGCAGGCGTCCTGAGTGGCGGCCCACCGCGGATCTCGGGGGTCGGATGATCGCGGCGAGGCGCGGTTGTATCTTGTTGGAGCGCGGTCGCCGAAAGGAACGAGGAGCACTGTCATGCCCACGCCTACCAAGGGCCCCCGGCTCGGTGGCAGTCCCGCACACGAGCGGCTGTTGCTGGCCAACCTCGCCACCGCGCTGTTCGAGCACGGCGGCATCACCACGACCGAGACCAAGGCCAAGCGCCTCCGCCCGTATGCCGAGCGGCTGGTGACCTTTGCCAAGCGCGGCGATCTGGACTCGCGCCGCCGCGTGCTGCGAGTGGTTCGCGACAAGTCCGTCGTGCACGTACTGTTCACCGAGATCGGCCCACGCTATGCCAACCGTGACGGCGGTTACACCCGCATCGTGAAGTTGGGGCCCCGCAAGGGTGACAACGCACCGCTGGCGCGTATCGAGCTCGTCGAGGCCATGACCGTCGCTCAGGAGGCGGTGAGCGAGGCCGAGCGGGCCCGCGGCAGCCGCTTCATCCCCCGGCGGCGACCGACCGGCGCGACCGCGGAGGCCGCCGCGGATCTCGCGAAGGAGTCGCCGACCGCGGCCGCGGTGGCCGCTGAGG
>NZ_CAKJTR010000155.1:7248-12254 GCF_917627355.1 Protofrankia sp. Cj3
AACGACACGGCTGTCGATGGCGGGGCGGCCGTCGATGACGAGCCCGGCACGCCCAGGACCGAGTAGCGACTCTCGGGACCGCCGGGTGCGCGATAAAGGTCGTATCGTGTGCCCGGCCGTCCGCTGTGTCCGCAGGACGCCCGTTTTGCGCGAGCCCACCATCCATTAGAGGATGGTGGGCTTCGTGTTTCGCATCACAGCATGATCCTGGTGATTCCCGATGTCCTCCCCACCACTTCGCATCCGGCGGGACGATGTGATCCAATATGTGATCCGGAAATGTCCGGCCGGAATCGTCGGGGCGCCGTGAAAGCCGCCGACGGCCTGCAGCGCCTGCGCCTCGACTTGGCCTACGACGGGACGCTGTTCGCGGGCTGGGCGCGTCAGCCCGGACGGCGGACTGTGCAGGGTGACGTGGAGGATGCCCTGATGCGGGTGACGCGGTTGCCCGCGGTCCGGCTCACGGTTGCCGGGCGTACCGACGCGGGTGTCCACGCGCGCGGCCAGGTGGCCCACGTTGACATCCCGGATGATGTCCCGCTTGGCGGGCTCGCTCGCAGACTCAACGGCGTACTGGACCGATCAGTGCGGATCACAGGTCTGGCACCGGCGTCGCGGGGGTTCGACGCCCGCTTCTCAGCGTTGTCACGACGCTACGCCTATCGGATCGGGGACGCGCCGTACGGCGTCGACCCGCTGCGCCGGCACGACACGTTGGCCTGGCCGCGTCCGCTGGACGCCGAGCGGATGCGGCACGCCGCCATCCCGCTGCTGGGCGAGCACGACTTCGGCGCGTTCTGCCGGCGGCGGGAGGGCGCGACCACAGTGCGGACGCTGCTGCGTCTGGACGTGGCGCGGGTCCACGACGGCGTGGTGACGGCGGACGTGGAGGCGGACGCCTTCTGTCACTCGATGGTCAGGGCACTGGTGGGGGCGCTGCTCGCGGTGGGGGAGGGACGCCGTCCCCGGGAGTGGGTCGCGCGGGTTCTCGTGCGGGGCGTCCGCGACTCGGCGGTGACCGTGGTCGCGCCGCACGGCCTCACCCTCGTCGAGGTGCGCTACCCTCCCGATACCGATCTCGCCGCACGCGCGGCGGTGACCCGTGCCGTGCGGGTTCCCACCACGTCGTCAGGCTGACCGCCCGGTCACCGGTCGCTAGTCACCGTGGTCCGTGACCGGTGAGAGTGCGTCGAGAGATCGGCTCGCTGGCGAGTACCGCAAGATCCCGGCGGGCGGCACCCAGCGCCGGATCGCTGCTGGCTCCCTGGCTACCGTCGGTGTAGGCGAGCTGAAGAACGATCAGATAATGGCCGCTGACTGGCGCGGTCCGCCAGGAATTGTCGCCCGTCGGGTTCGTGACCAGCGCGCCTGGCAGCGCCTCCGGCGGCACGGCCAGGGCTGTTATGCCGCCCCTCCCAGCGATGATCAGGTTTGCCGCGTTCTGGGCGGTGCTCGTCTCATCCACAGCGAGGACGGACACCGCCCCCAGTACCCGGCGCCCGGATGCATCCGGTCCGCCCAGGTACACCGCGTGGACGAGCTGGCGGCAGCGGTCGCCGGACAACGCGGTGGTGAGCTCGCCGGTGAGCCCCGGGCACCCGGACTCCAGCCGGTAGGCGAGGCGCTGGTACGAGTGAAGATCGAAAGTGCTGCTCTCGGTGTTGAAGAACTCGTTGACTGTGATCGGATCGGCATCCGTCCGCCCACTGTCGATGACAGCGGGGCCGACCGCTTCCGGGCTCGGCGCCGCCACCCGCGCGGCGTGTTGGCTGTTGTCGCGGCTGTCATGTTGTGCCACAACGGTGACCGAGGCGATCACCAACGCCGCTACGGCGCTCGCCATCGTGATCAGTCTGACGAGGTAGCCCCGGGTCACGGGAGGAACAGCGGGAGGAACGGCGGCCGGCTCGTGGCGCGCGTGATCCGGTGCGGCCGGCGCTATGCCGTCAGTCGCCGTCACCGATTCGGCCGGCGGCGATGATTCGGCCGGCGCCGCTTCAGCACGGTCATCGGGAGGCGACGCGACCGCGCTCTCCACGGGAATCGGTTCCGCGTCGCCCGCGTCCGCGTCGCCCGCGTCCGGGCCGCTCGGTCCCGGCTCGTCCAGCCCTGGAAGGGCGGCGCCCGCGTCAGGCGTCCACGTGGGTCTCCTGATCGACGGCGGCAATCCGTGCAGCGGGCCGAACAGCGGGTCATCCATGGCCGGGAGCCACGGATCGGCGGCATGCCCGAAGGAGTCCCCCGAAACGCCGGGTGAGCGCTCTGGCGGTTTTTCGTCCACCTCCCGCAGACTACGGTGTGCCTGGTAGATCTTCACGGATGTCGATGAGGCTGGCGACCTCGCCGACCGTCCGCGTCATTCGCCTGGTAACCTTAAAGACCAGCCGGCCAAGGGTGATGTGATCATGGTTTTCGCGTCATCGGCGGTCTGGAGGGGCCTGAGCTTCCTGGCGGGTTGTGAGAGCTACACGCCAAGCTGCGTGAGCGGCCCAAAGGCACAATGAGATGCATCCGCTGACAAGAAAAGGCAGACCTGTGCGCACGTACCAGCCCAAGCCCACGGACGTCCAGCAGGCCTGGCATGTCATCGATGCCACGGACGTGGTGCTCGGCAGGCTGGCCAGCCAGGCCGCTCAGCTGCTGCGCGGCAAGCACAAGCCGACATTCGCGCCGCACATCGACACCGGTGACTTTGTCATCATCGTGAACGCGGGCAAGGTTGCCCTGAGCGGTAACAAGCGGGAGCAGGCCCAGTATCATCGCCACTCCGGCTATCCTGGCGGCCTGCGTAGCACCCCCTATGGGTCACTGCTCGACACGCGGCCCCAGCTCATCGTCGAGAAGGCCATCAAGGGCATGCTGCCGAAGAACAAGCTGGGCAGGGCGCAGGGGAGCAAGCTCAAGGTCTATGCCGGGCCGACTCATCCCCACCAGGCTCAGCAGCCCCACCCATTCGCAATCACCCAGGTCGCGCAGTAAGAGCGCGGGCAGGAGGGGACGCGGCATCGCGAGGTTGAGCACACGCCTCGCGCCGTTGCCGTCGGTCGCCAGCCAAGGCCAGGGTGGCTCCCTCCGCCGCCTCGTGATAGACGTACCTCAATCCCGCTCCTTGATCCACGCCCCTATTGCCGGGCGCTCTAAGCCGCGGGCCATCTGACCAGGAAGGGACAGACGACGTGGCTGTCGTGACCGACGCCCAGGGCAACCCTCGCGCCACCGGTCGGCGCAAGGAGGCTGTTGTCCGGGTACGCCTCCTGCCGGGCACCGGCAAGTGGACCCTCAACGGGCGCTCCCTGGAGGAGTATTTCCCTAACAAGGTCCACCAGCAGCTTGTCAACGAGCCGCTCAAGGCGCTGGACCGAACCGAGTCCTACGATGTGGCGGCGCGGCTGCATGGCGGCGGTGTTTCCGGCCAGGCGGGCGCCCTTCGGCTTGCGCTCGCGCGGGCGCTGACCCTCGCGGAGGAGGAATCTCGCCCGATTCTGAAGAAGGCGGGCTTCCTGACGCGTGACGCCCGGGTCAAGGAACGCAAGAAGTACGGCCTCAAGAAGGCCCGGAAGGCACCCCAGTACAGCAAGCGCTGACGCGTTGGCTTCGCGGGATCTTGCAGTGGCGAGGCTCTTCGGTACGGATGGTGTGCGTGGGGTCGCCAATGCCGACCTCACCGCCGAGTTGGCGTTGGCGTTGTCGGCCGCGGCCGTCGGGGTGCTCGCTGAGCATCATGCCGCCGGCAGCGGGCATCCGGTTGTGGTCGTGGGGCGCGACACGCGGCCATCCGGGGAGTTCCTGGAAGCCGCCGTCGTCGCGGGTCTTGCGTCGGCTGGCGCGGACGTCCTGCGGATCGGTGTCGTGCCCACACCGGCGGTGGCGCACGCGGTGATCGGCGCGGGCGCGGCCCTCGGGGTGATGCTCTCGGCGAGCCACAACCCCATGCCGGACAACGGCATCAAGCTGTTCGCGGCCGGGGGCTACAAACTCCCGGACGAGATCGAGGACGAGATCGCCGGCCGTCTCGCCACCCCCGCGTCGGACCGTCCCACCGGGGCGGCGATCGGGCGCGTCCGCGACGATACGGCACTTGTGGAGAGCTACACGGACTTCCTGCTGGCGGCTGTTCCCGCCCCGATGACCGGTCTCCGGGTCGTGGTCGACTGTGCGCAGGGAGCCGCGTCGGCGTTGGCGCCACATGTGTTGCGTGCCGCTGGTGCTGACGTGATTCCCCTGCATGCGGACGGGGACGGCCTCCGGATCAACGACGGCTGCGGCGCAACCCAGCTGGACTCCCTGCGGGCCGCCGTGGTTGCGCACGGTGCCGACGCCGGTATCGCGCATGACGGGGACGCTGATCGCTGTCTCGCCGTCGACGCCAATGGCGAGGTCGTCGACGGCGATCAGATCCTTGCGCTGTGCGCACTTGCGCTGCGTGAACGCGGTGATCTTGCCGACGACACTCTCGTAGTGACGGTGATGTCCAACCTCGGCCTGCATCATGCGATGCGGGACGCCGGTATCAATGTGATCGCGACACCCGTCGGTGACCGCTACGTACTGGAGGCCATGCGCGAGCGGGCGTTGTCCCTCGGCGGGGAGCAGAGCGGGCACGTCGTCTTTCTCGGGCACGCGACGACCGGGGACGGCTTGCTCACGGCGTTGCAGGTGCTGGGCCGGATGGCCGAGACCGACCGCCCGTTGGCGGAGCTGGCGAAGGTCATGACAAGGCTGCCGCAGGTGCTGGTGAACGTCCGGGGCGTCGACCGTTCCAAGGTTTCCACCTCACCGGCACTTGCCGCGGCCGTGGCGGCCGCAGAGGCCGAGCTGGGCGATGAGGGCCGGGTGCTGTTGCGTTCGTCAGGCACGGAGCCGCTGGTGCGGGTCATGGTGGAGGCGCCGAGCACCGCCCAGGCGACAGCGATCGCCGCTCGCCTGTCCGCGGTCGTCGAGAGCGCCCTCGCATAGGGCGTCCGGCACCAGGGGACGCGGCGTCGCGGGGCTGGGCGCGCGCCTTA
>NZ_CAKJTR010000156.1:0-11174 GCF_917627355.1 Protofrankia sp. Cj3
AGTTCGTCCCGCTCGAAGATACGATCAAGTCCTTCAAGAAGCTGACCGAAGGCGACTACGACCACCTCCCGGAACAGGCGTTCTTCATGTGTGGCGGGATCGAGGACGCGGAGAAGAAAGCGAAGGAGCTCTAGTACCGAGGCCTTCTGGTACCGAGGCTTCCGGGTCGCTGGCCGCGCGTGAAAATCATGATCGCGCGGTCTTCGGCCTTGCCGGTTTCCCCGATAGCGGTCGGAGCCGGGCCGGTCGTGTTCCCGATGAACGACCGGATTCACCAACTGCACGGCTTCCGCGATCCGCGGGGTCGAGGGCCGACGACAGCGGGAAGGACGGCAGCGCGATGCCGATGCGGGTGGCGATCGTCTCGCCGGAGAAGGAAGTATGGTCAGGGGAGGCCGACATGGTCGTCGCACGGACCACGGAAGGTGAGCTCGGTGTGCTCGCCGGGCACGTCCCGCTGCTCGGGGTGCTTGTCGAGGGCGGGCAGGTGCGGGTCAAGACCGGCGACAGCACACTGACCGTGGAGGTCGACGGCGGATTCCTCTCCGTGACCAAACAGGGTGTCAGCATCCTCGCCGAACACGCGCTCTTGGCGGGCACGGACTGACCCCGCTGGCGCCGGGGCGACCGGCGGCGCGAAAAGCCATCGTCGCGCCGCGCTTTGGAGCGCCTGAGGATAGGGCGTTCGATCAGTGAGCGGCTTATCCGCGCCCGGTCCGGCAAGGCGGCGGAGGAAGGCGCCCTGGTGGTGGGCGCCGACTGAGGACAACGCGGCCGGGCGGGATGCGGGGAGCCGTGAGCCGGACAGTCCTATCCTCGGGCGCTCTTAGCCGCGGCGCCGTCAGCGGTTGGCGCCCGGTTCCCACCGCACGTCCCCGCCGGGATTGGCGACCCGGGCGAGGATGAACAGCAGGTCGGACAGCCGGTTAAGGTAACGGGCGGGCAGCACGCCGGTATGCTCCGGGTCGGATTCCAGCAGCGCCCAGACGGACCGTTCCGCGCGGCGGGTGACTGTCCGTGCCACGTGCAACAGGGCGGCACCGGCCGTACCTCCGGGCAGGATGAACGAGTCCAGCTTCGGAAGGTTCTCGTTGAACCGGTCGCAGGCCTTCTCCAGCTGTTCCACATACACGGCGGTGACCCGCAGCGGCGGGAAGCCCGGTTTTTCCACGACCGGCGTGCACAGATCCGCGCCGACGTCGAACAGGTCGTTCTGCACCCGGGCGAGCAGCGCCTGGATCTCCTCGGTGAGCCCGCCGAAGGCCAGCGCCATGCCGATGGCGGCGTTGGCCTCGTCGACGTCGGCATAGGCTGACAGCCGCGGGTCGGTCTTGCGGACCCGGGACATGTCACCGAGCGCGGTGGTCCCGTCGTCGCCGGTGCGGGTGTAGATCCGGGTCAGGTGGATGGCCATGCCGGTCACACTATGCCGTTGCCGTGTCCACCGGTTCGCTGCCGTGTCCACCGGTTCATGGTTGGGCGCCGGCCGGCGGCCCTGTGTGCCGGATGGGCCTTGCCCTACCGGCCGGTCCGCGCTGACGGGTGGCTGCCGAGGCCATAGCATCGACTCCCGTGGAACGCTTCGTGGTCAGGGGCGGGTCTCGGCTTGTCGGCGAGGTTGATGTCCCCGGAGCGAAGAACTCCGTGCTCAAACTGATGGCCGCGAGCCTGCTGGCCCATGGCCGGACAACTCTTCGTGCCGTGCCTGACATCCTCGATGTCACGGTCATGGCCGACGTGCTGCGGGCGCTCGGGGCGACTGTCGATCGGGATCACCGCGACGGCCTGCTGTCGATCGACGTGCCAGCCCGGCCCGGCGCGGCGGCTGACAGCGACCTCGTCCGCCGCATCCGGGCATCCGTCGTCGTGCTGGGCCCGTTGGTCGCCCGCTGCGGTGAGGCGCGAGTCGCGCTCCCCGGTGGGGACGCGATCGGTACCCGTGCTCTCGACATGCATGTCAACGGTCTGGCCAAGCTCGGGGCCATGATTGATGTCGAAGCGGGCATCCTCATGGCCCGGTCGGCCGGCCGGCTGCAGGGAGCGTCCATCTGGCTGGACTTCCCCAGCGTTGGCGCCACCGAGAACCTGCTGATGGCCGGTGTGCTGGCCAAGGGCACGACCGTGATCGATAATGCTGCCCGTGAGCCCGAGATCACCGATCTCTGCGCGATGCTGACGGCGATGGGCGCGGAGATCGACGGCGCGGGCACGTCCACGCTGGTGATCGACGGTGTCGATGGGCTCCGCCCGACCACACACAGCACGGTCGCGGATCGGATCGTGGCCGGAACCTTCGCCATCGGCGCACTGATGACGGGCGGGGACGTACTTGTCCGGGGCGGGCGCGCCGATCATCTCGATATCGTGCTCGACAAGCTGTCCGCGGCGGGCGCCGCCGTGGATGTCCGCCCTGACGGCTTCCGCGTCGTCGCGGACCGGCCGCCACGGTCGATCGACGTGGTCACCCTGCCGTATCCGGGGTTCCCGACGGATCTTCTACCGCAGACCATCGCGCTGGAGGCGGTCAGCGAAGGGGTCTCCCTCATCACCGAGAATGTTTTCGAAAGCCGTTTCGTGTTCTGCCGGGAGCTGCTGAAGCTCGGCGCGGAGCTACGCACCGACGGCCACCACGTCATTGTCCGCCGTGCCGACCGCCTGGTCGGCACGCATGTGGTGGCTTCGGACGTCCGAGCCGGGGCCGGGCTGGTGCTGGCTGGTCTGATGGCTGACGGAATGACAAGCGTCAGCGAGGTTCACCATATTGACCGCGGTTACAGCGACTTCGTCGAGCAGCTGCGGGCGCTGGGCGCGGATATTCGGCGGGAACCGGCCGCGGACGCGGCGTGGCGTACTGGTTGATCGGTAGCCATGACGCGCCGGGACAGCATCGGCCGGAGGCTGGGCCGGGCCGGCACTCTCGGGCAGCCGCCGGGCCGCCGTCAGGGGTGCCTGATGGGTGTTGGTCGATGTGGGCGATGGTCGAAAAGTGGCCCGCACGGCGGCGGGGCGAGCCATCCTGATACTGGGTGGTGACCGGCGACAACAGCGCGAGATGTGCGCCGCAGCCCCACGACGCCGCGCCCCTGGCGCCGGGTCGCTCTCAGGCCCAGTCGCGGTCAGTGCCCGCAACCACGGCACGTGCCCGCATGGAGTCCTCAGGGAACACCATGACGTGCCAACCGGAGACGTAGTGGCGGCGGATGTTGCCGTCGGCGTTCACCTGAATCGGGCCAGGCGGCGCCGCGCCTGACGTGGACCGTATCCCGTGTTGACGGAGGAGCTGGCGCAGCCGGGCCGCTTCGGTTGATGTACGGAGCGTCGCCACGGGTACCAGCATTCCGAAGTCGCCGTAACTTTTTGCGATGTATTTATTGCCACGCGTCCGGTTCGGTGCGAATACCCATCGGCACACCGCCACAAGCATGGCGGTGGCGGCGACGGCGATGGCTGGGCCGATCGTGTAGTGCAGGCTGTTCAGTGGCACCGTCACCTCCCTGCTGTCCGAGCCGGCGGGCCGGACGGATCTCATCGTCTCAGCGCGGCCGGCTCCGCGCAGGCGTTCATGCGTGGCCCGCGTCGCAGTTCTGGGCCCGCCGCGTGGTCATGATTGCCTCGGCCGGTGTTTCCGTCCTGTACATAGTCCTGTGCGCAGTCTTTTCCGTCCTGTTCACCGGAACGCCCAGGTGGATCGCACACCTGCGCATCCGTATCGCCACTCTGCGACTATGGATACTGGCCTGTCGCCGGGGGCCGCTGTGGCAGCGGTTCTCGGCAGGGCACCGGAAGGAATCAACAGCGCGTTCCGGCTGTGTCCGACAACTCCTGGCCGCCGGGGATGCCCGATCGGTCAGGGCATGAGCCAGGGGGGACGGGAGGCCTGATGGGTGAGAACGCGATGCTTCTCGACGGGGGACGTATGGAGATCCAGACCGTGCGGCTGGCTGGTCGGGTCGATGTACGCACCGTCGGTGATCTGCGGCTGCGGCTGCATGCTGCGATCGACAGCGGAACCGGGCAGTTGCGGGTGAACGTGTCCGGCCTGGAGCTGGCCGACCATGCGGGTCTCGGCGTCCTGCTCGGCGGGGCGCTGCGGGCGCGCCGGTCCGGGCGGTCGATGCTCCTGGTCGAGGTTCCCATGGCGCTGGGAAAGCTGCTGGCGGCCAACCGCCTCGGGCGCATCCTGCGGGCTGAGGACGCCGACCTGCCGCACGTGGGGCATGCCTGATGCGGACAGCCCGCTGGTTCACTGTGGTCCCCAGCTCCATGAGGTTGCGTTCGGTCGTGGGATGATGGCTGTGGCCGGGGAGGGAAATGCTCGACGTCGATGCGCAGCGATTGGGTCCAACAGGCGGTCCGGTATACCGGCGAGGTGATGCCCAGTCCGTTGACCAGCGCCGTACAGGGCTCATCGTCGGTGCGTTCGCGGTGGCGATCGTGCTGGGCGTGGTTATCGGTCTGGTGACCGCGCCTCGTGCCAGGACCGTCCCGCTGGTCGCCCCGGCGACCGCCGCGCCACCGTCCGAGCTGCAGCCGGCGTTGGACCCGCCCACCTGGGAGGGCAGCCGCCTGCCGGGGACAGCCCACCAGATGCGGGTACGGGAGCAGGATCGCCGTGCCTTCAGCGCGAGTCTTGCCTATGACCTGCGCGAGAATGGCGCCGGGAACGTCACGACCGCGGACGTCGTCATCCCGCCGGGAAAGCTCTTCTACGGTGCGCTGGAAGGCCGCGACAGCACGTTCGACGAGTACTGGGCCGTCGGCCTGGCGCAGGTGGCCGGCGTAGCCTCGGCGCCGCCCAACCCGCACGTGTGGAAGCGGACCGGCGGCGGCCCCTGGATGCAGCTCGTGGAGGGGCCGGGCGCCTGTGACAGGTTGCCGCCCGTTCTTTTCACGGCCTGGCGGGGGCGTCCAGGTCTCTGTTCGGGCGCGTGACATTACCTCCCGGTAGGCTCCGGTCATCGGATGAGCCTCCGGGAGGGTATGGCGATGGCCAATACGGTGCGGCGAGAGCAGTCCGAGCAGGCCAGTCCGCGGCGGGACCGACCATGGATCATTCGGACCTATGCCGGTCACTCCAATCCGGCGGAAACCAACGCGCTTTACCGCCGGAACCTGGCCAAGGGGCAGACGGGCCTGTCGGTCGCGTTCGACCTGCCGACCCAGACCGGTTATGACCCCGATCACGAGCTCGCCCGCGGCGAGGTCGGCAAGGTGGGTGTGCCGATCGCGCATGTCGGCGACATGCGCGCGCTGTTCCATGACATCCCGCTGGGCCAGATGAACACCTCGATGACGATTAACGCGACAGCCATGTGGCTGCTCGCCCTCTACCAGGTCGTCGCTGAGGAACAGGGCGCGGACCCGGCGAAACTCACCGGCACGACCCAGAATGACATCATCAAGGAGTACCTCTCGCGCGGGACGTACGTGTTTCCGCCGGCGCCGTCGCTACGGCTGATCACCGATATGATCGCCTACACGGTGACCGAGATCCCCAAATGGAATCCGATCAATGTCTGCAGCTATCACCTGCAGGAGGCCGGTGCCACCCCCGTTCAGGAGATCGCCTACTCGATGTGCACGGCCATCGCCGTGCTCGACGCCGTGGTCGCCTCCGGGCAGGTGCCGGCCGAACGCACCGGCGAGCTCTGCGCCCGGATGTCGTTCTTTGTCAACGCCGGCGTCCGCTTCGTTGAGGAAATGTGCAAGATGCGGGCGTTCGTCGAACTGTGGGACACGTTGCTGCGGACCCGCTACGGGGTTACCGACCCCAGTCACCGGCGGTTCCGCTACGGCGTCCAGGTCAACTCCCTGGGCCTGACCGAGGCGCAGCCGGAGAACAACGTTATCCGGATCGTGCTGGAAGCCCTTGGCGTGACGCTGTCGAAGGACGCCCGCTGCCGGGCTCTGCAACTACCGGCCTGGAACGAGGCCCTCGGCCTGCCCCGGCCCTGGGACCAGCAGTGGTCGCTGCGTATCCAGCAGATCCTTGCGCACGAGACCGACCTGTTGGAGTACGACGATCTCTTCGAGGGCTCGGTTGTCGTCGAACGGCGGGTGGCTGAGCTGGTCGGAGCCGCGCAGAAGGAGATCGACAAGGTACAGGCGATGGGCGGCGCGGTGGCCGCGGTCGAGAGCGGCTATATGAAGTCCCAGCTCGTCGCTTCGCAGGCGAACCGGCGGATGCGCATCGAGTCCGGCGAGGACGTGGTGGTCGGTGTGAACAGCTTCACCGCCACCGAGCCGAATCCGCTGCTCGCCGACCTGACTGCGGCGGTCCAGACAGTGGACCCGGCGGTGGCGGAGGCTGCCCGTGCCGACATCGCGACCTGGCGGGCCGATCGTGACGCGCGCGCCGTGGACGATGCCCTGCGGGGCCTGCGGGACGCGGCGAAGACCGACACGAACCTGATGGCCGCAACGCTGGTCTGCGCCCGTGCCGGAGTCACCACGGGGGAGTGGGCCGGTACCCTGCGCGACACCTTCGGTGAGTACCGGGCTCCGACAGGTGTGTCCGGCGCCGCGGTACACGCTGGCGGCGCCGAGCTTGCCGGCGTGCGGGACAGGGTCGCCGAGACCGGGCGGGAACTGGGCCGCAGACTGAAGTTCCTCGTCGGCAAGCCGGGCCTGGACGGGCATTCCAACGGTGCCGAGCAGATCGCCGTACGCGCCCGCGACGCCGGCTTTGAAGTCGTCTACCAGGGCATCCGGCTGACACCGGCGCAGATCGTCGCCGCCGCGGTGGAGGAGGACGTGCACGTCGTGGGCTTGTCGGTGCTGTCCGGCTCCCACCTGGAGCTGGTGCCCCAGGTCCTTGACGGGATGCGGGCAGCCGGGATCGGTGACGTACCCGTCATCGTCGGCGGCATCATCCCGCCCGCGGACGCCGAGCGTCTCAGGGCGCTCGGCGTGGCCGCGGTCTACACACCGAAGGACTACGGTCTCACCGAAATCATGGCTGGGGTCGTGGACGTCGTCCGCGCCGCGAATGGCCTGGCCTGAGCCGGCCTGAGCCGGCCTCCCAGAGACCCGGACAGGTGGTGCGGGGCCGCCCGGGGCCGCGTAGCGTCCAGAGGGTGATGGCTGACGAGGGCACCCATCCCCAACGCGCGTCGGCGCGGGGCGCCGGACGGGCCGAGGACAGCAGCGGGCCGGCCGCGCCCCCCGTTTCCCTGCGGGACGCCGTCGAGCTGGCCACCCGCGCCCATGCCGGCCAGCTCGACAAGATCGGTGATGACTACATCGGCCACCCGCTGCGGGTGATGGACGCTGTCGGTGCCGCCGCGGAGCGGGCCGCTGTCGACCCGTACCACGCCCGGTTGGCCGCGGTGCTGCACGACGTCGTCGAGGACACCGATGTCACCCTGGCGGACCTTGCCGCCCTCGGTTATCCGCCCGAGGTCGTCGCCGCGGTCGACGCGCTGACCCACCGCGACGGGGAGCCGGTACCTGACTATCTCACCCGGGTAGCCGGCAACGACCTGGCGGTCGTGGTGAAACGCGCGGACATGGCCGACAACAGCAACCCGGCGCGGCTGGCGAGGCTGCCGCGGGATCAGGCGGACCGCTACACGCGACGTTACGCTGACCGTGTCCGGCTACTCGACGATCTTGTCGCCGGGCGCAAGGCGGACTGGGCACGGATGGGATAGGACGGATGGGGCAGGGACGCACCGTGGACAGGTAAGAGCGCCCGGCAATAGGGGCGTGGATCAAGGAGCGGGGCTGGGGTGCGTGCATCGCAAGGCGGCGGAGGGAGCCACCCTGGTGTTGGGTGGTGACCGACGACAACACAGCGAGGTGCGTGCCCCAGCCCCGCGACGCCGCGTCCCTATTGCCGGGCGCTCTAAGCGGGTGTAGGTGGCGAGGTCGCGGCACGATAGCGTCCGGGGCTGTGCGTCTTGTGATTGCCAGGTGCAGCGTCGACTATGTGGGCCGGCTGACCGCACACCTGCCCAGCGCTGTTCGCCTGCTGCTGGTGAAGGCCGACGGGTCGGTGTCCATCCATGCGGACGGGCGGGCCTACAAGCCGCTGAACTGGATGAGCCCGCCGTGCGTGATCGCCGAGGCGGACGGCGTCTGGCGGGTGACCAACCGAGCGGACGAACAGCTCGTCATCACCCTCGAAGAGATCATGCATGACTCGTCGCACGATCTCGGCGTGGACCCGGGTTTGCAGAAGGACGGCGTGGAGGCGCACCTGCAGGTACTGCTCGCCGAGCGGCCGGATGCCATCCGCGCCGGCCTCACCCTGGTGCGCCGGGAGTACGAGACTGGCATCGGTCCGGTCGATCTGCTTTGTCGCGACACCGACGGTGGGAGTGTCGCTGTCGAGGTGAAGCGCAGGGGCGAGATCGACGGCGTCGAGCAGCTGACCCGCTATCTTGCCCGGTTGGAGGCGGACCCGTTCCTGCCGCATCCGGTGCGCGGGATCCTGGTCGCGCAGTCGATCACCCCGCAGGCGCGGTTGCTTGCCGCGGACCGCGGTCTGGGCTGTGTCACCGTCGACTACGACGCCCTGCGCGGACTGGCGCCCGCGATCCCGACCCTGTTCTGATTTTCCAACGCAGTCGATAGCGACACCCGCCAAGAACAACGAACGAACTATTGTTGCGGCCGCCGTTGAACAGCTCGACTCCGCGATGGTTCGTGTGCAATGCTGCGCGACGTGAATCCACCTGTACCAGGCATAAATACTAATCTTGCGTCCGGGTAGCGGCCGGCTGCCCGTTAGGCGTCTTCCGGGAGCCGTCGTTCGATCAGAGAGCCGGACAGCCAGCTTTCGGAACATGCCCTGATCTCACCGCCAAAAAACTCGACATACCCGCGGTGAGCTGTCTGCGGTGTGCTGGTCGTTCTGTTCGTGCTGTTTGCCGCGCGTTCATCTGGGCGTGCGGGTCACTCCGGGTTTTCTTGTCGGGCCGCGCTGTTGTCCGGTGCTGTCCGTCGGCGTGGGCTCATGTAGGTTTTTGCCGTCAGATCTTTGGAGTTTATTCATGCGTGGCCGGCTTTCTGCCGCTCGTCTCCGGACGCTCTCTCGCCGGGTGTCTCGGCGGGTGTTGGCGGCTATCTCATTCGGGTTGGTACCGGTGCTGGTGCTGACCGGGCTGGTGATGCTGCGGATAGTCGGGGGCGGTACGGGCGGGCCGGCGCCGTTGGTGAATCCGTTCCGGACGGTGGCGTTGCCGCAGAGCTCGAACGGCAGTGCGGCGGGCCGTGACACGCAGGTGCCCACGGCGCAGTCCCAGTCGGGGAAGGCACCGGCGGCGGACAAGGCCCGTGCGGTGGTCCCGGCGGTGGCGGGGGCGGTGGCGACCACGGCACAGGAGGCGCCGCGTCCGGTCGACCTGGCGAAACCGGATCCGTCCGCGGGTGTGGCGCGTTTCGGTGCGGCGGCGACGGTGACCCCGGCGATTGCGCCGGTGGCACGTGAACCGCAGCCGGGCCAAGTCGAGCTGCCCGAGCGGCGGACGGTGTGGAGCGACGAGTACAGCAATCCCGACGGGACTCACACCACCCAGGTGTATTCGGTGCCGAAGCGGTTCACCAACGCCGGCGGGAAGCTGGTCGACATCGACACGGCCCTGGTGGCGGCGGGTGGGGGGCGGCACCGGGTGGCGGCGGTCGAACACGCCGCGGACATCGCGGACACCGCGGATGATCCCCGGTTGGCGACGGTGCAGGTTACCGGCGGCGCGTCGGTGTCGTTCGGGATCGCCGGCGCGGGCCCGGCCGCGGCCACGGTTGAGGGGGCGACGGCCTCGTACGCGGATGTGCGGCAGTCGTCGGATGTGTGGCTGGCGGGGACGTTGTCGGGGTTGAAGGAGACGCTGGTCCTGCGCGCGGTGGACGCCCCGACGCGGTGGACGTTCCCGTTGGAGTTGCACGGCCTGACCGCGACGCTGGACGGGAAGTCCCAGCAGATCTCCCTCGCTGACGGCGCGGGTGCGGTGAAGGCGGTGATTCCGCGGGGGTCGATGGAGGATGCCGCGGTTGATCCGCATGTGGGCAGCGGGGCGTATTCGGAGGGTGTCGTCTACTCGCTGGTGACCGCCGCGGATGGCCGGGCGGCGTTGCAGGTGGATCTGGATGCCGGGTGGCTGTCCGATCCGGCGCGGGTGTTCCCGGTCAAGGTCGACCCGTCGGTCGAGGTGTTGCAGGCGTGGGCGGACGACACCTACGTGTCGTCGGCGTATCCGAATTCGCATTACAACACGTTGGACGACATTCACGTCGGGACGTACAACGGCGGCGGGGACGTCAATTACGGTTATATCAACTGGCAGGGCACGGCGGCGGTGAACCAGGTCAACGTCCTGGGCGTGACCGTTTCGCTGGTGAACAGCTGGTCGTGGTCGTGTACGGCGCGGCCGGTGAGCCTGTACGAGGTGAACCAGTCCTGGGATGGCACGACGATGCTGTGGCCGGGGGCGGCGATCGGCCCGGAGGTCGCGCAGAGCAGTTTCGCCTACGGGTATTCGTCGTCGTGCCCGGCGAACTGGGGTTCCTTCAGCGATCCGCGGTTGACCGCGCTGGTGGATGACTGGACGCACGGGCGGAAGACGAACACGGGGACGTCGGTCCGGGCGAGTACGACGGATAATTATGCGTGGAAGAAGTTCCTGTCGAATAACACCGCCACGGCGGCGAACCGGCCGCAGATGTCGATCACGTGGACGCCGTACGGTGCGCAGTACAGCTATCCGTCGGGTAGTCCGGTGTGGGATCAGCCGCTCACGAACAACCAGCAGGGCAAGGTCTGGGTCCGGTTGACGAACACCGGCCGGGACGCGTGGGGGGCGAACAGCAACTACATGCTGTCGTATCACGTGTATGACGCGTCGAACACGACCGAGCTGGTGCATCAGGGGTACGCGACGCAGCTGCCGACGACGGTGAATCCGGGTCAGACAATCGATTTGTTGACGACGGTGAATCCGTTGGCGCCGGGGACGTACACGTTGCGGTGGGACATGGTGAACTGGGGTACCACCTGGTTCTACGACGAGGGGGTACCGACCCTTTCGCAGGGGTTGATCGTGCCGAACGTGGCGCCGGTGGTGACCTCGGCATCGCCCATGAATGGCGCGGCGGTGTACTCGCTGACGCCGACGTTGACGCTGACGGGTAATGACCCGGACAACTATCCGGGTCAGGGGGTGAACCTCAACTTC
>NZ_CAKJTR010000157.1:0-4181 GCF_917627355.1 Protofrankia sp. Cj3
GCGCTTCGTGAACCGGGGGAACCCGACCCGCCGGCCCTTCCGCTTTCCCTTGCGGGAGTCGGTGACGTTCTTCAACCCGCGGGCGAGCTGGTCGAGCCCGGCGGAGAACGCCTCCTTCGAGCACTCGTCCCACCATGGGGCGACGTCCCGCTTGGCGGCGTTCCAGGCGAGCCGCAACGCGGGCAGGGTCCACCGCACCGCAGTGAGCAGGTCGCCGGACAAGCCGTAGGACCGTTCGGTCTCGCGCTGCGCGAGCGCCGCTTGCACACGGGCCAGACCCCAGTTGTAGGCGAACCGGGCCGCCCCCGCGTGGCGATGCAGGTTCGCGGCTTGGGCGGCGTTCGGGTCGAGCGCGAACCGGTACGCCTGCAACGTCTTCACGCCGGGCCATCCTTCGTCGCCTCGGCGACCGCGCGCCGGGCGCGGTTCGCCCCAGCCCGGCGGCCATACAGCCGGGCGCACATCGACGTGAGGATCTCGGTGATGTCGCGGACCAGGTCGTCGTCACCCTCTGCCGGGTCGACGACGAGCAGCCGGCGGCCCTGTGCGGCGAGCGCGGCCTCCACGTATTCGGCGCCGAACCGGGCGAACCTGTCGCGGTGCTCGACGACGATCGTGGCCACATCCGGGTCTCGCAGCAGCGCGAGGAACCTGCGGCGGTGGCCGTTGAGTGCGGAGCCGACCTCGGTCACGACCTTGCCGACGGGCAGGTTCTGCCCGGTCGCCCAGGCGGTCACCCGGGCGACCTGCCGGTCTAGGTCGGCCTTCTGGTCCGCCGACGACACCCGGGCGTACACCGCGGTCAGCCCGGTCGGCCGTTCGACGGCTTCCGGCTCCACCAGGATCAACCGACCTACCCGCCGGGCAGGTACCGGCAACGTGCCTTCTCGAAACCAGCGGTACGCGGTGACGTGATGCACGCCCTCACGCTCAGCCCACTGCTTCAAGTTCACTCATGCATCATACCGCATACTCAAGCTGCGGCAGTTGACAGCCCCCACCGCGACGGTGCCCAACTGTGGCCTGCCCTATCTGTCGTCCGGATTCGGTGGATGAGCGACGACCACCTTGCCCCGTCCGTCCGGATCGCTGGCCGCTTTCAAGGCCGGCGAACGCGCCATCAGCGCCTCATGGCAGCAGTGCGACCGGCCTCGTGAGGCGGACGACGGAGAAGTGTCGCCGGTCGAGGGTTGCGATGGCGTCGGCGCCGAGCCGTTCGGTGATCGCGAGAACGGAGGCGTCGACGGCGCCGAGTGGGAAGTCGCTGTACTTTTCAACCAGTTCGACCATCCGGGCGAGGTCTTGGCGAGCCAGCGGGACCAGGCTGATCTGTCCCGTGCTGATGGAGCGCAGGAACGCGGCTTCGGCGCGGGTGCCTTTCTCCCGTTCGAGCATGAAACAGACTTCGGTCAGGACGGGATAGGGAACGAGTAGCGGCCGGGGCGTGCGCCGCATGAGAGCGACGCTGCGGGCGTGGTGCTCGTCGTCGGTGTCGGCGGCGGCGATCAGCGGCCCGGTGTCCCAGACAATCACTCGGGGTCGCGCCCCAGTTCCGCGCGCAGGATCTCAGCCGAATGGGCGGCGAGATCGCCCTTGCCGCTGGCCAACGCACCGACGAAATCCGGTAGTGGCCACTCGTCGCCGCCGCTCTCGGCGGGCGCGCTCTCGCGCACGAGAGCCAGGATCGGCGCCACGTGCGATTCGGGCAGGCGGTCGATCAGACTGTGCAGCTCGTCCCGCAGAGTACTCACCCATTGAGGATACGACCGACGCGTGGCCAGCCACCTGGATCCGCCGGGGCCGGGCCGCAGGTTGAGCGTCTTCGTCGGGCCGATGCCGCGGAAGCCGCGGACCGAGGCGGCCCGGACGGAGATCACCGTGCGCCAGGGCACTCCAAAAGTCATCAGGGGGAACTGATAAACCGGCTTATCACTCGATGGAGTCGACGACTAGATGCTTCCCAGTAGCCTGTGAGTCGCCGGAGCGATCAGGGGAGGTACGCGGTGGAGAGCGCTGGGGCCACTATGGCGCTGCAGGACGTCGCGGATCTGGCGCGGGTTCGTCGTCCGGTCGTGAGCATGTGGCGTAGCCGCCCGCGCGTACGCGGTCAGCACCTGCCCTTTCCCGACCCGGTGGAGACCTCCGGCGGAATAGAACGATTCCTGCGCGAAGATATCGTCGCGTGGCTGGCGCGTACCGGCCGGGGCAACAACGCGGAGGCGAATCTCGACGCACCGGCGTTAAGCGTGCCGGAGGGCGTTTCGCTGGACGAGCTCGTCACCTGGCTCTGCCTGGCGATGCTCACCGGGCAGGGTCTGCCAAGGCCGACCTCGACGCCGCGCACGCCCAGTTGGCGACCTACCTGCGTGAGTTCCCGATGGCCTTCCGGTTCGCCGTCGTGACGGTGATCAGCGACGGGATCACCGCTCACTACGGCACCCCGTTCACGCCGCTGAACCATTACTCGCCGACTACATCGACATCTACGACCTGACCCGGGCCGTCGAGGACGGGGCGACCGTCCCCGTCTACTTCGAACCGCGGCTGCCGAAGGTCGCCCTGGCCAAGGACGTCAGTGAGGAAGATCTCGACCGGGCCGCCGACGAGGCCACGGCCGGGCTTGACGAGGTGGAGCGGGCGAAGATCGAGAAATCGGTCGTCGTCATCAACGCCGTGTACGGGGCGCCGGCCCGGCTGGCCTCGCTCGCGGGCGAGATCGTCACGCACTGGGCGGCCCGCTCGGGGGAGATGCGCAAGTTCATCGGTTCCCCGGGCAAGGCGTTCATCGTCGGCGCGACCCGCGAGATCTGCGCCCGCCTCTACGACGAGATCGTCACGCTCAGGCCGGAGTGGCACCACGACGCCGTCGACAAGGGTGTGATCAAGGTCGTGTACTCCGGCTCGGTGCAGGACGTCATGCCGGTGGCGAAGCATGTCCGCCGCGAGGGGCAGAACAAGACCATCCAGAAGCGGCTGCGTGACGCCGAGGACGAACTGCAGATCGTCACCGTCAAGGACATGATGCTCACCGGCTTCGACGCGCCACCGCTGCACACGCTCTACCTCGACCGCCCGCTCAAGGGCGCCCTGTTGATGCAGACGCTGGCGCGGGTGAACCGCACCTTCCGCGGCAAGCCGGACGGGCTGCTCGTCGCCTTCGCCCCCCTGGTTGACAATCTGAGCCGGGCGCTCGCCGAATACACCGAAACCGACCGGGCCAGGAAGCCGGTCGGCAAGAGCATCGACGAGGCCGTCGACCTCACCACCACGCTCATAGCCTCCCTGGACGAGCTGTGCGCCGGCTATCCGTGGCGGAAGCAGCTGACCGGTGCCCAGAAAAGCTGGGTCAAGGCTGTCTATGGACTCACCAACTACCTGCGCTCCCCGACCACCCCCGGCAACCAGGTGGCGGAAGGCGAGGAGACCATCGGCGACCGCTTCCGCACACTGTCCAACCAACTGGCCCGGGCGTGGGCGCTGTGTTCGGGCAGCCAGACTCTCGAGCACCTACGCTCCACGGCGAGGTTCTACGAGGAAGTCCGGGTCTGGATGGGCAAGTTCGACGCCCAGCAGCGGCAGGCCGAGGGCAAAGCGGTACCGGAGGAGATCCAGCGGATGCTCGCCGCGCTGGTCGCGACCTCGACCGAGTCCGGCGAGATCATCGACATCTACGAGGCCGCCGGCCTGCCGAAGCCGTCGCTCTCCGACCTGGGGCCGGAGTTCCACGTCAAGGCACAGTCAGCGGCGAACCCGCATCTCGCGATCGAGGCGCTGCGGGCACTTCTCGTCGAGGAGTCGGGCCAGGTCTCGCGGCACAACCTGGTGCGCCAGCGGGCGTTCTCCGAGCGCATCGCCGAACTGATGCGGAAGTACACCAACCAGCAGCTCACCTCGGCCGAAGTGATCGCCGAGCTCATCGAACTGGCCAAGGAGGTCGCCGCCGAGGGCAACCGCGGCCAGCACTTCAGCCCACCGCTCTCCGGCGACGAGCTGGCGTTCTACGACGCGGTCAGCACCAACGAGTCGGCCGTCGAGCTCCAGGGCGATGACGTGCTCGCCCAGATCGCCCGTGAGCTGGTCGCGGTCATGCGCCGTGATGTCAAGACCGACTGGACCGTGCGTGACGACGTGCGTGCCAAGCTCCGCTCGTCGGTCAAACGGCTGCTCGTCAAGTACAAGTA
>NZ_CAKJTR010000157.1:4652-11596 GCF_917627355.1 Protofrankia sp. Cj3
CCCGCCGGACAAGCAGCCGGAGGCCATCCGCCTCGTGATCGAGCAGATGGAAGCTATGGCACCCCGATACGTCACGGGATAGCAGCCGTCGATCAGGTCGGGCCGGTACTGGATCCGTTTGAGTAGCCTCACACAGCGTTTCTGACCGTTGCCGGGAAAGGCTCACTGACCACTGATGTGCCAGGTCGTGCCGCGCCGGCGATGGAGTGGTCCGCGAGCAGGTCTCGAAGGCGGGTGACGACTTCCCCGATCCGCTGGCTGATCTCGCTCACCTCGTCGCACTTGGCGAGATAGGTGATGAGGGCGTCGGTGTTATGGGGTGGCCGCGGGATGGTCAGGCGGCGGAGGCTGTCGGCGCTGAGGGCACGGACCGTCGCGCCGACGCTCCGCCGGGCCAGGATGTCCTGAACCAAGTGGGTGCCGAGGTAGTAGTAGAGGTAGTCGGCCGAAAGCCAGTCCGCGGTCGGCCGCAGTCTGATCAGCGCGGTTCCGAACGCCCATCCCTCGTGGTCGGGCTCCACTATGGCTCGGTGGCCGCTGTCCCCGATCCGGCTGTAGACGATGTCTCCTGGCTGCAGCAAGTACTGGGCCAGATCCTTCCGGGCCGCCGCGCGGTCGATCATGTAAAGGTCGTCGGTCGCGATGCGGTGCTTGTTGATGTCGGGAGGTCGAAGTAGCGGGACCGCGTCCGACTCGCGGCTTCGAGGAAGATATTTTCGGCCGGATGGCCCGGTCTTCACATCGCATATGGTCCCGAGCTCGCAGGATCCCCGGCTGTCCGCTGCCGACGAGTCCGGACCTAGTTCCGTGAGAAGACGGCGAAGTGTTTCGCGAGCGTCCGCGACCCGGTGGTTGAGTTCCTCAAGCTCCTCATGAAGGGCATGCGCCGTCACGGTGACACTCTCGGTGGCGGACGCGAACTGCGGAACCATCGGGAGATACAGCCTCGGTTCCAACCGGTAGTCCAGCTGCCCAATCTTTTGCACGGTTGCGGTGGCAGTGACGCCGTCCACCGGGACGTACTGTCCGGGTGGGCTGGCCGCCCATGTCTGGTAGGCGCCGACGATCGTGGCATGGGCCGCGTCGCTGAGCTGATGGCGCCGGTCGTGGGCGACCGCGCCTGTCTCCAGGCGGGTTGCGTCGATGAACAGCACCTCGTCGCGGCAAGGGCGGGTACGGCGATCGAGCACCCACAGGCTCACTCCGACGGGACTCTCGGAGAACAGCTTCGCGGGTAGCGCGATGACACAGCGGACGATTCCCGCGTCCACCATGTCACCACGGATCCGCTGCTGCTGCGGCTTGGTCTTCGCAGCGGCGCTGGTGGGCATGATGACAGTCGCCCGACCACGCTCGTCGAGCACGGACAGGCAGTGCTGCAGCCAGGCGAGATTGCCATCGTCCCGTGGCGGCTGGCCGAACTCCCATCGGTCGCTGCGGACGAATTCCGCGCCCCAATCCTTCTGATTGAACGGCGGGTTGGTCAGGACGACGTCAAAGCTTCCGAGCAGTCCCGTGCCATGATGGCGTAGCGCGTTTTCGGGCCCGGGGCCCAGATCGGCGGGCAGGCCGTGGATGGCGGCGATCAGCTTCGCCATCCGCCAGGAGTGTGCGCCGCGGGCCTGACCGTGCAGGACCTGCTCGGGCTCGCTGGTCTCGGCACGTCCGGTCCGGGCCCGCAGTCCAGCGGCGATCAGCAGCTCCCCGGAGCCGCAGCAGGGGTCGTAGATCCGCTCGCCGGGACGCGGCGCCAGCAGATCGGCGACAAGACGGGCGACGGTGGGCCGGGTGACGAAGTCGGACCCCGGGCGCCTGCGTTCCTCCGCGTCTTGGTCGAGCACGTACTGGCTGACGACCGGCCCGATCTCCGCCTCCGGTACGCCCGCTCCCGGCAGTGTGCCGAGCGCGTTCTCGATGGCCCCGGCCAGATGCAGGATCCGCGGTTCTGGCGGCAAGCTGCCGAGAACGTCACGAAGCACATCCCAGAGCCCGGCGGAGTGAACGTGCTGGGCCTTCATCATCGCCTCAAGCTGAGCGATGTCCGCGCCCTGCGCATAGGAGCGGCGCAGCGCGGCCCAGCCTTCGGGATCTGCCTGACGAAGATAGGCTAGGGCCAGCAGGCGCTCCGCCCGGGTTCCGGTGCTTGCCGAATCCCACATCGTCGAGAGCTGCTGCCACAGCGGCGACAGCAGCCGTCTGGACGCGGCCCCGTGGCCCGCACCGGAGGCCGCCGCGTCTGCCGGGGGCAGCCGCAGGCTCTCGCGGAACCGGTGACCGAACGTCGACCCCGATGTTTCGTCCGGCCGTCGACGCGGGCGATCGATCGTATGCGTGTCGAGCCAGATCGCGACCTCGACCGCCGCGAACCGCTGCGGGCTTGATCGACCTACCGGGTGCGGGAAGTTCGTGTACCGCCGCGCCCAGTTACTGACCGCCTGCGTCGTCACGCCGGCTGCTGAGGCGATCTCCTCCCGGGTCACGAGCTGTTCGGCCCCTTCACCGGTCATCCTTGGTCACCCCGTCGGGAGTGCAGCAGCCGAGCCAGCCGGCGCGTGCGGGCGTCGCTGCCCACCACCCAGCTCAGGAACCCGATGAGAGTGGCAGTGACGAGCACAACCGCCACCGAGCCCGGCAGCGACGGGCTCCATCCAAGACCCAACACGACCGGAGCGGCTCGAGGCAGCCGCCCATCCCCCCAGGGCCATCCCGGCAGTTTCCACGGCGGCCAAGGCCGCCCCGCACCCGTTGATCTCATGGCGGCAACGTTCGCAGACGTCCCCTGCCGCAATCAAGTGCGTAGTTCGCTTACGCCCTAATCTGTTTCATCGGCACACACAGGACGCCGCCGGGCGTCGCGCTGTGAACGCGCGTGAGGCGGTGCCGCAGTCGTGCGGTCGTGGCCTGTCTGGGGGCGATAATGGTCGGGTGACCGTCGACCTGCGTGACAGCCGGATTGCTGAGGTGTGCCGGCGCTACGGCGTCGCCGAGCTGTCCGTTTTCGGCTCGGTGGCGCGCGGCGACGACATCGGTTCCTCAGACGTCGACCTGCTGTATGTGCTGGCGTCCGACTCGACGCTTGGCTTCGAGATCGTCGATCTCCGAGACGAGCTCGAGAAGATCGTCGGACGTCGCGTCGACCTGGTGCCCAAGTCCCGGCTGAAGTGGGTCATCCGCGATCAGGTGCTCGCGGAGGCGAGGGTCCTCTATGCGGCGTGACGAGCTGTATCTCGTCGACATGATTGAAGCGACGGCGACCGTGACGACATTCGTCCAGGACATCGATGAGGCCACGTTCGCAGCGACCGACCTGATCCAGAGTGCTGTTCTCCAGAAGCTGCTGATGATCGGCGAGGCGGCCGGGCGAGTCTCATCCGGGATCCGCGCGCGCTGGCCGGATGTGCCGTGGCGATCCGTACAGGCTTCCGCAACATCGCCGTCCACACATACTTCGACGTCGACTGGTCAATCGTGTGGCGTATCGCCGCGACCGCGCTGCGCGAACTTCAGGAGCAACTGACAACGCTCCTCAAGACGGAGTTCCCGCTCGTCGCCAGCCAACTCGACCAGCCGCACTGACCACGGGCACATCACCCTGGATCCGGAACCGCCGGAAAGTCGACAGTCCCGGGCGGATCGGGGTTGTGAGACCCCACCCGGTCGGGGTCGAGACGAACGCGGCCGAACCCGGTCCCGACAGGGGTCGGGGACCGGGTCCGGCCGCAGGTGAGCGCCTACCTAGTGCTGGCTACTTGAGGGCGACGCCTCCGGAGTTGCGGTAGGCGATCGTCTTGTTGATCAGGTTGCCACCGTCGGTCTCGGGCGTGGTCTGTTCGGACCATCCCGCGCCGAACAGCAGGGCCGCGACATGGGCATCGGCCACCTGGGTCATGTGCGAGAACAGCCAGTCCACCTTGTCGTCCTGGTAGTGGCTGGGCGTGTTGTTCTGCGCCATGTTTCCCACCGGGATCTGCCACAGCAGCACCGGCTTGCCGACCGCCTCGGCCATCGTCTTGTAGAAGCTCAGGGCGGTGGCGGCCTTCTGGTCGGTCCAGAAGGTGTCCTTGCCCCCGTGCGCCGGCTGGGCGTACCAGCCCGCGTCCCGGTCGGAGATGTCGGTGACCAGGAAGTCGCCGGCGTTGGCGCCGAGGTCGACGTAGTCGCTCTTGCACTTCTCGATGTTGCTCTGCCAGTCGAAGCAGGACATGTGCAGGCCCACGCCGGCGTTCGGCGCGTACTTACGGGTCATCGCGATCATGCACTGGGCCAGGCCCGAGGCACTGTTCTCCTGGGAGCCGCAATCGGTCGAGTTCGCCGACCTCACCTGCGCCGGAACCTGGTGCAGATTGCCCAGCGATCGGGCGAAGCCCCAGAAGTCCGGCTCAAGGTCGATCAGGTCCCGCGACGTGCCGATCTTCTGCAGGAAGAACCGGTAGTCGTTCAGGTACTTGCCGAGCAGGTCGGCGTTGTTGATGACCTTGACCTCGTCCGGGCCCTCACTCAGGCCGGCCATACCTGCGACGTCGATCAAGGAGTACCAGTCCCAGACCATCCCCTGCGGGTGCGCCTTGCCCTGGTAGGTCGCCTTGGCCACGGAGTTCTCGCGCACGATGATCTGAGTACCGGGTGCGGTGGTGGGGCCGGTCCAGCACCCCCACCAGTTCGACCATGCCGAATCGCAGCGCGCCGCCGTGTACGCGGCCGGCGTAGGTGCGGGCTGGCTGTGCACGTAGCTGTACTGCAGGTCGAACGGAGCGGCGGACATCGAGGCGTCGGACATCGAGCCGCCGACCAGCACCGTGCTGCTGCCCATGAAGGTCTTGGTCGAGCTGCCGCTACTGGTGGGCGACGCCCCGCCCGGGGTGCTACTGGCAGCCGAGGAGGCCGACGAGGAGGCCGATGGTGTGGTAGCGGGCTGCGTGGTTACCGACGAAACCGTCGGCGTCGGCGTCTGCGAAGGGCTAGCCGCGGACGCGGGCACCTTGATCGGGTTACACGCGGTGGCCACGCAGAGCGTCATGCCAATTCCGAGCATGACCGCGGCGGGCCGCCGGGACTGCGATGGTCGAGCTGCGGCACGGCGTCGTCGCGCGAGGGCGGACAGGGGCATGAACTCTCCGTTGTCGTGTCTACGCGACCGCGAGGTCGCACGGGTTGGGCCCCCAGCCGTTGCGACCCTAATGACAACCTTTGGCGCATGTCTACATCGATGCCCGAGTTGTTACCACCTTGAGCTGATGTAGGTGCCTCGTCGACGGTCGTGGCACCGTCATGAGACCACGGCCCTGCGGCGTCGACCCGGCCCGTGCCGACCGCGTCCTGGCCGCCGATGCTGGGGTGCGCGGGACGGCAAGCTACCTGCCCGTACCCTGAAGGGCGCAAGTATGCGATCTCGCTGGTCAGGTGCTTGATCAGGCGGCTCGTTGATATTCGTGGAGGAGGCTGCCGAGGTGATCGACGCGTCTGATCGGGCCGCTCGGATCGCCGGCTGAGGCCGGCCGATCGGGCATGTCGAGGGCGAGGCCGTGGTGGGGCCGAGCGGTGTTATGGTGCTCGATGTAGATCGACAGGATCTGTTCCGCGTGGCGCCGATTCCAGATCAAGGTCCAGTCCAGGTACTCGGCGCGGACGGTGCGCACCCAACGTTCGGCGAAGGCGTTCGCGCGCGGCGCCTGAAACGCTGGACTGCGACTCGGCCGACGTGGAGGTCTACGGCCGTCAGAAGCGCGGTGTCGCCTATACCCACGACGGGAAGAGGGCCGGCCGGCCGTTGCTGGTCAGCTGGGCGCGTACCGGGCTGACGCTGGCGGCCCAGCTGCTCGCCGGCAACCAGGACCCGCGGCCGTTCGTGACCGCCCTCATGCGTCGGGCGTTGGCGGTGCTGCCTGATGCGGTGTGCGCGCCGCCGCTGTTCCGGTGTGACAGCGCTTCTTCTCGGCCGGCTTCATGCATGCCATGGTCGCCGCCGGCGGCGACTTCGCGATCGCCGCGCCGCGCAGCCAGACGCTGTGGCGGGCGTATGCCGCCATCCCCGAAGACCGGTGGGTCGACGCCCGCGATATGCGCGGCGCGCAGGTCGCCGCCTGCGACTACGCCCCGGCCGGTGCCCCGGCCGGTGCCCCGGCCGGCACCTACACGATCGTGCGACGGGTGAAGGTCCGCGCCGACGAGGTCTCCACCGACCCGCGCTCCCGGCTGCGACGCACGATCCCGACCGGCCAGCTACAACTAATGCTCGACGGCGTCGCCGACCACGGCTGGGCCGTCAGCTTCCTCGTCACGAACATCCCCGCCGACGAGCCCGACGGGATCGTCGCCCTCGAGTGGTGGTTCCGCGGCCGCGCCGACGTCGAAACAAGGATCAAGGAACACAAGCTCGGCGCGGGACTACGGCACCTGCCCTCCGCCGACCCGACGATCAACCGGGTCTGGATGTGGGCGGCGATCCTCGCCGGCTGGATCTCCGCGTTGCTGCAGGCCATCACCGGCTACGACCAGCACACCGGCCGCGCGCACGCCCCGACCCTGCCAATCCCCGGTGGCCTCGCCCCGCGCCAGACCCATGAATCCAGGACCACGCCAGGACACCACAGAACCCGGCCAGGCCAGGCGTGTCATCCCTCATCTGCCCACAGCACGTCATGTTGTGAACACACACCGCGACGGCGCGGGCTCCCCGGCAAGCCGGACCGGTGAACACGAGGGCCGCAACGTCCGACAACTCAAGAACCGCCAGCGTCGAGGGTATCTGTCCGGAAAAGCCGGAACCCGTCGACGCGGGGCGCAGAACAGGCCAGTGTTCAACGATCTGCTGGAAAAGCATGTGTCGCCTTGACCGCTTGATTCCGCCCGTTCCTTCTGGCGGGCCAGATAGCGCCGTGGATCCCACCGGCCCTCGAACTCGGCGAGGCTGAACAGCCGGACCCGCCGTCGCCGTGCTTGGCGCA
>NZ_CAKJTR010000158.1:0-4875 GCF_917627355.1 Protofrankia sp. Cj3
AGGTAGAACACCGCTCCTGGGCCTTCTCCGCCTCACGATGCATCCGTCTGTCATCCGGCACCCCCCGAACAACGTCCGGCGGCGACCACTTAGCCAGCAGCCTCCGGCCAGCAGCCCGGCCGGGCCGTGGGCGCGGCCGGGGCCGTGAGCATGGCCGGGGCCCGCGGCGATTAATCCTGGCAATCGCCCGTGTGGAACCTGCCGGTTGCCAGCTCCATGATTGCGCAGCACCATCACTGGAACGAGTGAAATGTGCGTTCAGGCATGGTGTTGATTTTTGTATTTCAGGAGATCGGATGTCCTTCTGATGCATCTCACGGTCCTCGGCTGCCGCTCCGGAATGCCATCCGGCGGGCAGGGCAGTTCAGGCTATCTGGTGAGTACGGAGAGTTCCAGGATACTGCTGGACTGCGGTCCTGGGGTGGCTCTGGCGCTCAGCGCGATCGGGCATCCAAAGATGCTGGACGCGGTTGTGATCAGCCATTTTCACCTGGACCACTGTTATGATCTGCTACCTGTCGGGAAGGCTCTTCTGAGCGGGCGGGCCCGATACGGAAAACACCTGGCAAGCCTGCCGGAGGCCGACGACCACAGCGAGCGCCCACCGATTCCGTTGTACGTCCCGAGCGGCGGCCGGGCGACCCTGGACAAGCTTGCGAAACTTTTTCCAGTGGCGACGATCCCCATGTTGGACAAGGCGTTCGACATCGCTTTCGACGTGCGGGAATACAGTGCCGGCGAGGTGTTCAAGGCGGGTGACTGCGAAATCGGCATGCATGGCCTGCGGCATGCTGTGCCCAACTGCGGCGTCCGGGTGGAGGGCCCGGCGGGAACACTCGCCTACACCGGCGATACAGGGCGCACCGACGCGCTGATCTCCCTGGCCGCAAAGGCCGATCTGCTGCTCGCCGAAGCCACGCTGGCGGTCAGCGACGACGGGCCGCACGGCCATCTCAGCGCCACCGATGCCGGTGAGACCGCAGCCGCGGCCGAGGTCGGCCAGCTTGTGCTCACCCATTTCATCTCCGCCGACCCAGGATGGCTGCATGCCCGCCAGGCTGACGCCAGCCGGGTCTTTGACGGCCCGGTGCGCCTTGCCGCACCGGCCGCGCGGTTCGGCATCCAGCTCTCCTGATGTTCTCCCGGGGCGTCCGCCGGCCAGCTCGAGGCCGGTGGGCGCAGTGAGCGCGCCTCCAGCGGGCCGTCGATGACCGGCTGGAGGCGCACCTGGTGGAGCCGCGGCCCGTTGGGACTGTGATGTCTGTCGGGGCCGGGACGCCCCTTGGGACGTGGAACGGGCTGACGTGGAACGACCCGGGGCGCGCACAGCCCGGCGCGCTGGGCCGGGCGTGCTGGTCAGATCGGTGTGTCTCAGGCCGCGTCCGCGGGCCGCATGAGCATGCAGGTACTGGTTCCGTGGGCGATCAGTTTTCCGGCGGGGTCGACGACGCGGGCCTCCGCGAGCGCGGTCCGTCTACCGATGTTGATCGTCCTGCCTTCGCAGCTGAGCTGGTCGCCATCAAGCTTGACCGGGCGAATGAAGTTGACCTTCAACTCGAGCGTGGTGTAAAGAACGCCATCGGCCAGCTCGGTGAAGATCGCGCTGCCCATAGCGGTGTCCATGAGGGTCGCCAGGACGCCGCCATGCACGGTGGAGATGGCGTTGGCCGTGGCCGGTGAGGGCGTGAGCGTGTACACCGTCCGGCCTTTCTCCACCGACGCAAGTGTGATGCCCAGTGAGTGCCCGACCCCGATCCCGGATTCCAGTCCGTAGGCCAGTATCTCGCGCAGCTCGCGGATGCGGTTCAGCTCCGGAGATTCTTCTTGTGCGCCGTTCGCGTGCACGGACACCTTCTCCTTCGGGTTGAGAGCGTGTGTGAGATCGTCATTCCGGCTCGCCGCGGCCAGGCGCCCCCTGGCCGCGGCTCACTGATCGAAAGCCCGATCTCACACACGCTCTGAGTTGCGCTGACCGAGCGCCGGCCGCTGGAGCCGATCGGCCGGCGCTCGGGTGATATTCGCGGCCGGGTGACGAGCTACTGCCGTACGGTTGTAACCCAGTCGGTCATCCGGGCGGCGATCGTGCCGCCGTCCCGTATCCAGTCGATGTGGCCGAGCCGAAGCTGTCCGGAGGCACGGTCGAGATGCAGCCGGGCCAGCGGGGCGGAGCCGAGTTTCGCGCACAGGATGTCGACCGCCCGCCGGGGCGCGAGTAGATCATCGTCCAGGGAGACGGCAAGCACCGGCACGGATAGCTCCCGAAGTCGTTGCTCGAAGTTCTGCTCGGAGCCCGCCGGTTCGTACCGTCCTGTCCGGGCGTGTCGGCACCAGTCCAGCATGAGGCCGGCTGGTTGTCGGCCCGCGAATCCCAGCCGGTGGCCGGGCCAGTGGCCGAGTATTCTGGTCACCAGGTAGACGGCCCGCGTCTGCAGCAGGATTTTCGGTCCCCGGCGACCGAATCCGCTGACGTGGGTGGTCCCCGTGGCGATGACCGCGACCCCCGCGACGGTATCCGGCCGGACCGAGGCGTAGAGGATCCCCAAGGTGCCGCCGAGACTGTGACCGAGCAGGAACAGCGGCGCCGCGGGGTACCGGCGGTGGACGGTCTCGATGATGGCGGGGAGATCCTGCTCGATTATCACCTGGTAACCGGACCGCGTTCCCGGGCGCGTCGACCGGACACTCTCGCCCTGGCCGCGTAGATCGACCGTTACGACGGACAGCCCACGCCGGCACAATTCCTGGACGAACGGTTTGTAGTACGTCGCCGGCACACCCATGGCCGGGAGGAGAAGCACCGCGGGAGCGGTTTGATCCTGCTGGGAGAACAGCCGGAGGACGAAGGTCGATCCGTCTTCGGTGGTGATCGGAACAATGTCGGTCGATGGTGGGCCGGAGACGTCCGTCTCAATCGGCGCTCTGGGGTTGACGGACAAGGCGGCACTCCTTTCGATCGAACTGATCGTGGTTTTTCCGTTGTCGTTGAGTATAGGGTTCATGAATACTTGTGAACAACCTTTCCGGCCATCATCGGAGCCGGCTATCCTGTTTTTGTCACCCGACCGCACATATCGCTGTTAGGGGTAGTCGTGCAGGAATTCAGCATGCCCGGCGGAGCCACTCCGCCGCATGGCCAGGGGCTTGCCGGCATGGCATTCGACCGTAAGCGGCTGGAGCCGGACCGACCGATTCTGAGTCGCCGGACAGCCACCGGTTGGCAGGACGTCACCCTCGCCGGGTTCGGTCACGACGTGTTGCGGGTAGCGAAGGGGCTGCTGGCCGGCGGCGTCGCGGCCCAGGACCGGATAGGGGTACTCGGCCACACCTGTTATGAGTGGGTCGTCGCGGACTTTGCGATCTGGACGATCGGCGCGGTGACCGTACCGATCTACCCGACATCGTCGGAGTACCAGGTCGGACATATCATCCGGGATGCAGGCGTGTCCGGCTGTTTCGTCGAGGAGCCCGAGCGGCTGGACATGCTGGGGAAGGGTGGCCTGGGCGTCCCCGCCGATCGCCGGTGGTTGCTGGGCGGCTCCTTCGATGATCTCGCGGACCGGGGGGGCTCGGTACCGGACGAGATGGTGACGGGACGCCGGCGCGCGGTACGCGCGGATGATCTTGCGACAATCGTTTACACCAGCGGCACGACCGGCCCGCCCAAGGGCTGTATGCTCACGCACGGCAATATGTTCGCGGCCGCGGTGAACGTGGTGGAACAGTTGGGTGTCGTTTTCTCGGGATCGGATCCGGAGCCGGCGAGCACCCTGCTTTTCCTGCCGCTGTCCCATGTCTTCGGGCGGGTCACCCAGCTTGGTTGTCTGTGGGCGGGGGTCCGTACGGGGCACCTCGCCAGCCCAGCTGATCTGCTGGCGGTTATGCCTTCCTTCCGGCCGACATTTCTGATCGCTGTCCCGTATGCTCTGGAGAAGATCAGGAAAAACGCCCGCCAGCTTGCCGGCGTCGATCTCTCGGCGGTGGATTACCGCGCCGCGGAACGCACGGCGATCCACGAGGGAAAAGTCCGCCGCGGCCATGCGCTGGCGGACCCGGCGCTGCGCGCCGGCCAGCCCGTGTTCGACCGGTTGGTGTTCCGTCCCCTGCGCGCCGCTTTCGGCGGGCGTCTTCGGCACATCGTGTGCGGGGGGGCATTCCTTGACCCCTCGACGGCGGAGTTCATGACCGGTCTCGGTGTGGAGATCTTCGGTGCCTACGGCCTCACCGAGGCGTCGACAGCGGTGAGCATAAACGCGCCGGGCGCCAACCGGCCGGGGAGCGTCGGCCGGCCGCTGCCCGGGACAACGGTGGCGATCAGTGACGACGGAGAGGTGCTGGTGCGCGGGCCGCAGGTATCCGCCGGTTACTGGCCACCGCCGGTCGAGCGTGCCGCGCCGGATGACGGCTGGCTCGCGACTGGTGATCTTGGCCGGCTCGACGATGACGGATACCTGTACATCATTGGCCGGCGTAAGGAAATTATCATCACCAATGGTGGCAAGAACGTCTCGCCAGCGCCGCTGGAGGACCGGATCAGGCTGCATCCCCTGGTGAGCAACTGCATGGTGGTCGGTGACGAGCGGCCGTTCGTCACCGCTCTTGTCACCGTCGACCGCACCGCTGTCCGGACCTGGGCTGATCGGCTGGGCCTGTTGCTTGCGGATGATTCCTGGTACGCCGACGAGCGTCTGCGCGCGGAGCTTCAGCCCGCTGTCGACGCGGCGAACGAGCTGGTCTCCCGGGCCGAGTCGATCCGTAAGATCGTTGTGCTGCCGATCGACTTCTCGATTGCCGACGGTCATCTGACGCCCTCGCTCAAGCTTCGCCGGGATGTGATCGTCGCGCGGTTCGACAAGGAGATCGAACAGATGTACGCGG
>NZ_CAKJTR010000158.1:5464-11576 GCF_917627355.1 Protofrankia sp. Cj3
GGCCGTCAGCCGGCCGCGACCCAGGCGACGTAGTCGAAGTCGACCTTGACGAGCAGCAGGTCGTTGTCATCGTAGATCAGGGCACGGCCGGTGAGGTCGAAACGCTCCTCCTGGGTCCGGGTCAGTACGTCCGCGATGATCGTACGATCCACGGTGCCACGCGCCCGGATGCGTCCATGCGCGGGCTTGAGGTAGGAAACATGGCTGTTGCGCAGCAGGAAGCCGCGAACCCCCAGCAGCCGCGGACCCATCGCGCCGGAGAAAGCCCCGGCGCAGGCGACCTCGGCCGCCAGGAACAGCGCACCAGCGTGCACGGTGCCCATATGGTTGCGCAGGTTCTCCCGGTCCGGCAGCTCGGCGACGGCTCCGTCGGAGCGCAGCTCGGTCACCCGCACCCCGACGAGATTGCAGAACGGCACCATCGAATCGACGATCGTGCGTACCTGCTCGAGGTTCGGCGGGCCCCCGTTCCCGCCCTTTGCGAGAGTGGCCTGGGCCGCCGCCAGCGCCGATGGCATCTCATGCTGTCGTGACATAACGGGTAGATTTCACTCGCAGACTTGCCGAACGGTAAACGGAAACCGAACCGATGACGAAGATTCTCGGACGAAATTCAGCTGTTCTGTGTGCCGATAGGATGCAAAAATCGGCTGATAGGATTCGCGGCCGGCTGTTGACCTGTTTTGCCGCGCCAGGTAGAAAAAATATGCACCGCGCAAGGCAGTCATGCAGTCATGGCGGCGTTTTCCGGTCAGGCGTCAGCCGATCGAAGATGACGCGATTCTGGTCGCCGCCATCCGTGGTTCAACGGCCCAAGGGAGCCTGGCAACGATGTACGACGCTATTGTCGTGGGTGCGCGGTGCGCCGGGTCTCCGGTGGCGATGCTGCTGGCCAGAAGCGGCTACCGGGTGCTTCTGGTCGACCGCGCCACCTTTCCCAGCGACACGCCGTCCACCCACTACGTGCAGCAGCGCGGTCTGTTGCTGCTGCGTAAATGGGATCTGCTGGACCGGCTCATCGAAACGAAGTGCACCCCGATCACCCATATGACGATTTCCCGCGACGACAGTGTCATCAGCGGATTCGCCGATCCGGTGGACGGGATCACCGAGGCGTACGCTCCCCGCCGCACCGTGCTCGACAAGCTCCTCCTCGACGCCGCGGTCGAGGCGGGGGCCGAGGTCCGGGAAGGGCACCCGGTGCGTGAGATCATCGTCGAGGACGGCCGGGCGGTGGGGATCCGTGGGCAGTACGCCGGTGGCGAGCTGACCGAGGACCGGGCGTCCATCATCATCGGGGCGGACGGCCGCGGTTCGGTGGTCGCCACGGCCATGGAGGCGCCGTTCTACAACGTGGTGCCGGCCGCCAGTTTCATCTACTACTCGTATTACAGCGGCTTGAACTGGTCCTTCAACAGCCGTTTCCGTGGTGATCAACAGGCTGCCGGATGGCCGACCCATGACGGCCTGACCCTCGTTGCGATCATGCGGCGTCGAGAGCGTTTCGAGGAGTTCCGCGCCGACCCCGAGGGCAACTTCACCGAGGTGCTGCGCGCCGTGGTCCCCGACCTCGCCGACGACCTCGCCGCCAACGGCACGCGGGAGGAACGCCTCTACAGCGTCCGGTACCCGGACAACTACTACCGCCGCTGTCACGGTCCGGGATGGGCGCTGGTCGGCGATGCCGGCTACCACAAGGACCCGGTGACGGGCCAGGGCATCTCCGATGCTTTCGAGCACGCCGCGCTGGTGGCCGAGGCGGTGCACGAGGGGCTGTCCGGCCAGCGGCCGATGGAGGAGGCGCTGGCGGCCTTCGAGCGGCACCGTGATGAGGAGTCCGCGGCCGTCTACAAGCTGACCTGCGCCCTGTCCGAGCTGGCCTTCCCGCCGGATGTCGCGGCGGTCCTCGACGCCCTGCCCGGTAATCCGGCGGCCAGGAGCGAGTTCTTCGGGCTGATCGCCGGTGCCGTGAAGGCGGCTGACTTCTTCGCCCCGGCGAAGGTCGCCAAGCTGCTCGGATCTTCTGCCTGACCACCGCGTACCGCGTACGACAGCCGATCCCGTTTCCCCGTCCCGCCCAGGAGGACCCCATGCCGGCGCCCGCGCTGACCGTGCTCGGCGACAGCTTCGCGGAGGGACGGGGCGATCCCGGACCGGACGGCTCCTTCGTCGGCTGGGTGCCCCGGACAGCGGCGGCGCTCGGGATCCCCCGCGGCCGGGTGCTCAACCTGGGGTCCTACGGCGCGACGACCCAGACCGTTGTCGACAGCCAGCTTGCCGTGGCACTCGCCAACCGCTCCTCGCTGGTGGGCGTCACGGTAGGGGGTAATGATCTTGTCAGCGACTACGACCGGGACCGTTTCGAATCGAATCTCGACCGTATCTTCACCGCCCTCGCCGTGCCCGGTACCACGGTTTTCACAATGACTTTCCCTGATATTCCCGCGATGCTGCCGATCCCGCCGAACATCCGCGACGTGCTGCGCCCCCGTTTTTCTGACGCCAACGACCACGTGCACAAACTGGTTGCCGGCCGCGTCTTGTGCCTCGACCTCGCGAGCGTATCCGGTATCACGGACCCGGCCCTGTGGAATCCAGACGGGATGCACCCGAGCCCAGCCGGCTACCGCGCGGTCGCCGACCGGGTCATTGATATGATCAAAACCGCCTGGGCCAGCCGAGCCCCACACGGCTGATTTCCCGCTCCACCACCGCTTCAGATCATGCCATGGCGACTTCAATCGACGCCAACCGGTTGCCGCCGCGCGGACGCGGCGTGTTTCCAAGCGTCGCCAGCCACCCAGAAGGGGAATCCTGTGAACGAGGGCGACCAGAGAACGGATCGCCGGCTCGCGAAGAATCCGATCGCGGTTATCGGTCTAGCCGGTCTTTTTCCGATGGCCCACAACTTCCGGGAGTACTGGCAGAACGTCGTTGATGCCGCCGACTGCACCCAGGAGGTGCCGCCGACCCACTGGCAGCCGGCGGACTACTACGACCCGGATCCCGCCGCGCCGGACAAGACCTATTCCAAGCGTGGCGGATTCGTGCCGGAGATGGCGTTCAGCCCGATGGAGTTCGGTTTCCCGCCCAACCTGCTACCGGCCACCGGCGTCGTCCAGCTGCTCAGCCTGCTGGTCGCCCGGGACGTGCTACGCGACGCCGGTGCGCCTGATTCGTCGTGGTACGACCCGACGCGGACAGGTGTCACGCTAGGCGTGACCGGGCCGATGCCGATGACGCATCCGATGGCGGCACGGCTGGAGACACCCGTGCTGAAGGAGGTCGTACGCAGCTGCGGTCTCAGTGCGGCTGACGCCGAAGCGATCGCGGCGAAGTTCGCGCTCGCCTTTCCCGCATGGGAGGAGAACTCCTTCCCCGGCCTGCTCGGCAACGTGACCGCCGGTCGGATCGCGAACCGGTTGGACCTCGGCGGATCGAACTACACGGTCGACGCGGCGTGTGCCAGCGCGTTGGCGGCCGTCAAGATGGCCGTGAGCGAACTCGTCGAGGAACGGGCCGACCTCATGATCACCGGCGGCTGTGACACGGAGAACACGCTCTTCGGCTTCATGTGCTTCAGCAAGACCCAGGCGCTGTCCAGGACCGACACGATCCGCCCCTTCGACGATTCCGCTGACGGCACCCTGGTGGGTGAGGGCATCGGCATGCTCGCGCTCAAGCGGTTGGCTGATGCCGAACGTGACGGCGACCGTGTCTACGCCGTCATCCGCGGCATCGGGGCATCCAGCGACGGGCGCTTCAAGAGCATTTATGCCCCGCGCGCGGAGGGGCAGGTCATAGCCCTGCAACGGGCTTACGAGGACGCCGGTTGCGAGCCGTCCACGGTCGAGCTTGTCGAGGCACACGCCACCGGCACGAAGGTCGGCGACCGTACGGAGCTCACCGCGCTGCACACCGTCATGGGCACGGCGACGCGGGAGAAGCACTTCGCCGCGATCGGCAGCGTCAAGTCGCAGATCGGACACACCAAGGGTGCCGCTGGCGCGGCCGCGCTCATCAAGCTCGCGCTCAGCCTCCACCATCGGGTCCTCCCGCCGACAATCAATGTCGAGCGCCCCAACAGCGCCGTCGACTTCGACAATTCGCCTTTCTACATCAACACTCGTACCCGTCCCTGGATCCGGGACCCGCGCCGCCCGCGACGCCGGGCGGCGGCCTCGGCCATGGGTTTCGGCGGCACGAACTTCCACGTGGTTCTCGAGGAAGGCGCCCCGGACCGTGCCGGGCTGCGCACCATGCACCAGAGCGCGCGCGCTTACGTCTGGCACGCGCCGCGCTCGGAGGACCTGTTCGACCTGCTGCGCGCCGCGGCCCCGCCCAACGCCGACGGCGAGATCCCGGCCGACCACGCCCGGGTCGGTTTCGTCGCCTACGAGGACGAGGCGGACGCACTGCGCACGATCGCCGTCGACCAGCTCGCGGTGAACATCGGCGCCGAGCAATGGGTCCATCCGCGGGGGATCACCTTCCGCAACCGGGCACTTCGAGAGATCATGATCGGCGCTCTGTTCGCCGGACAGGGCAGCCAGTACGTCGACATGGGGCTGCGGGCGGTGCTGAACATCCCGCCGGTCGCCACCGCCTTCGACGACGCCAACACGCCGTTCACCGACGCGGACAGGACCCTCGCCCAGGTGGTGTTCCCGCCGCCGCTGTTCGATCCGTCGGCGGCCGCGGAGCAGGACGCCACGCTGACACGCACCGACTACGCTCAGCCCGCCATCGGCGCGCTCGCGGCCGGGCAGTTCCGTTTCCTCACCGAGCTGGGCCTGCGCTGTGACGGCTTCCTGGGGCACAGCTTCGGCGAGCTCACCGCGCTGTGGGCCGCGGGCGCGCTGGACGACACGTCCTTCTTCCGGCTTGCCCGGGCCAGGGGGCTGGCCATGGCCCCGCCGGCGGATGCCGCAGCTTTCGACCCCGGGACGATGGCCGCGGTACGGGCCGCCCGGGAGGACGTCACCAGCCTGCTGGTCGAACACCAGGGCGTTACTGTCTGCAACCATAATGCCCCGGACCAGGTCGTGGTCGGCGGCGGGACAGCGGACGTGGACGCCTTCGTCGCCCGCTGCGTCGCGCGTGGGATCTCGGCCCAGCGCCTGCCGGTCGCCGCGGCCTTCCACACCCCGCATGTCGCGCACGCGGTCGAGTCGTTCCGCGTAGCGGTGGAAGCCACGGAGATCCGTGAGCCGCGGGGGCGCACGTACGCGAACACCGCCGGTGCCAGCTACGGCACGGATGTCGCCGCCAACCGGCGGGTGCTTGTCGAGCAGCTGGTCAACCCGGTCGAGTTCGCCGCCGGGGTCGAGGCGATGCGCGCGGACGGCTGCACGGTCTTCGTCGAGTTCGGCCCCCGTAAGGTCCTCACCGGGCTCGTCCAGCGCTGCCTGGGTGAGCCCGATGTCATCGCCATCGCCACGGACAGCGGCCCCACCGGCGACAGCGACGCGGCTCTCAAGCAGGCCGCCGTGCGCCTCGCGGTCCTCGGCGTGCCGCTCACGGGCATCAACCGGTACGCCGCCGAACCGTTCGCCGAGGTGGTGCCAGCCGGCATGTCGATACCCCTCACCGGCGCGAACCATGTGCCCGACGCCCACCGGCGTGCCTACCGGGAAGCCATCGACAACGGCTACCGGGTTCCCCCGCCGGTACCCGCAGCCGCCGGGGCCGCCGCTGAGAACGGGCGGACCGGACACGGGCCTGGCACGCGCCCGGCCTCGTCCGGTGACGACATATCCGGCGGGCGTCCCAAGGTCCCCGCGCGGACATCGCCGGCCGCGGCTGAGCGGATACCAGCCCAGGCGTCGGTGCCGCCGCCGGTGCTGGCGCCGGCCGTGACCCAGCCGTCAGCACAGGAGGCGCCGGTGGATCAGATCGCGGCTGTTGCCCGGGAACATCTCGCCCTGCACAGCCAGTACCTTGACAGCCAGCTCCAAGTCGCGGGCGGGCTGGCCGCGGTCCTGCGCGAGCCATCCCAGGGCGCCGCGGCCGATCAGCGCCTGCACGCCGCGGTCGAGGCCGTCTCCACGCAGAGCCTCGCGATGAGCGCCGCGCACATCCGGGTGAACGAGATCCTCACCTCGCTCACCGA
>NZ_CAKJTR010000159.1:0-10972 GCF_917627355.1 Protofrankia sp. Cj3
TTAGTCGATCATTGAACCGGCGCCCCCGGCCGGGCGCCGCCCAGATAATCCGTTATGTGAGTTTCGCCGGTGAATACCCGGCCGAAGGCTCCGATCATGCCCGGCGAGCGGTTGGCACAATGGAACAAACACGTTCCACCGGCGCCTCTTGACATTATTCAGTGACTACCGCGGGTGCCATGTTGATATGTTGACGTCCGCCAGCGAAATCACCGGAAAAAGTATTCGAACCAGCCCGTGGCCGGCACCGATCCAACCAACCGCTGGTCAAGCGGGGCGAATGGGGCCGCCTCAGCTGACCACGACAACGGGATACGCTGTCGTTATCGTGCGAACTATTGGGGGAGGCAGCTGGTGACAACTGCGGCAAGTAAGGCTGCGCCTACAAAAACTAATCCACCGAGGCGTATCCCCAACACCCGGTTACGAACCTGTCGCGAAGAGAGAGGCTGGTCGCAGGAACGACTCGCCACTGAACTGCGACGCTTCGCTGTCATGCACGAGGGCCGCGAGGCCGGCGCCACCGGAAACATGATCTGCAAGTGGGAGAAGGGTGACAAGAAGCCCAGCCTCCGTTACCAACGGCTTCTGCGCGCTCTTTTTCACCGGACCGCCGGGGAACTCGGGTTCATTGACGATGAAACTGTCAGCCGGCTCGGCGTCGACGCCGAGGCAAGGCGCACTCCCGGGCTCCCCCAAACGAGCGTGGAGCGGCGTTCCTTCTTGCGTATGGTCGCGGCGGCCGGGGGTGTCGCGGTCGCACCGGTAACGCCCGACGCCGAACCCTGGGAACGGCTTTCCGCGGCTCTTCGGCAGCAGAGCGCCGTCACCCCGCCAACTGTCGAGGATCTGTCCGCGCGGACGGCGGGCCTGTTCGGGCTGGAAGAACGGGTCCCGGCTCGGGCACTCATGGCGAGAGTGACCACCCAGCTGACAACGCTGAGCCAGCTGCTGGAGACCTCGCCACGGTCGGCGGTGCGGCGTAACCTCACCATCACCGCCGGTGAAGTAGCTGCGCTCGCCGGATGGCTCGCCTTCGATATGCGCGACAACACGTGTGCGCTCGCCTACTATCGGGTCGCGCTCGAAGCCGCCCGCGAAGCCAACGACAACGCCTTGTGGGCATGCGTGCTGGGGTACGAGAGTTACCAGCCCGCCCTGGCTGGCCGGCCGGACCAGGCATGCGCGCTCCTGGGCGAGGCTCAGCGCCGGGCCGCGCTCGGCGGCAGCATGATGACCCGCGCGTGGCTTGCCGCTCGGGAGGCTGAGGAGCAGGCTTCCCGCGGGGACAGCGGCGCTGCGCTGCGCGCGCTCGAGCGTGCCGGTGACGCTTTCGACCGAGCCGATCCAGCGAACGATCGCGTGTGGACGCAGTTCTTCGACCGCCCTCGCCTCGACGGCATGCGGGTCACGACCTTCACGCGCCTGCGCCGTCCGGACGCCGCCTACGCGGCCGCGGCGGAGACTCTGCGGACCACCACCAGCCCAACCGCCATGAAGAAGCGCTCGCTGCTGTTTGGTGCCCTTGCCGAGGTCCACATTCACCGCAGGGAGATCGACCAGGCATGCCAGCTGGCCGCGGACGCGCTTGCGATCGTGGCACAGACAGACTTCTCGCTGGGGCTTGCCCGCGTACTACAGATCCGCGATCAACTTCGGCCGTGGCGGGAGAGCCAGCCGGTACGGGATCTCGACGAGCAGCTACGGGTGCTGGTCTGACCGGTCAGCACCGCGGGCGTGCGGGAGATGATCGCCGAACAGGCGAACAGGCGAACAGTCAAAGCGTGGCGGACGGCGCCGTCTCGGCGGTGATCCAGTCCAGATAGTCACCGAGCCCATCGACGATCGGCATCGCGATGATCTCGGGCGTGTCGTAGGGATGCGCCTGGGTAATCTCCCGCGCCAACTCGGCAAATCGGTCAGTTGTCGTTTTTGCCAGACATAGCCATTCGTCCGCCTGCTCAATCTCGCCCCGCCATCGGTAGGTGCTCCGAATCGGGCCGAGAACCTGAACGCAGGCGGCCAGTCGACGCTCCACCAGCAGGCGCCCGAGCCGGTCCGCCGCTTCAGGCGAATCGATGCTGGTCACGGCCTGAAGATGGCCCATAAACCCCCCTGATCATTCGGTGGATGAGCAACGTACCCCACATCGGCCCGCACGGTCCACCGACAGATTGAGGGCGTGTCCACTGGATGTTCGATCGCTTCGCCCTGCCCGAACGCTTCGCGTCCGTACGGGCCCCCGCTCCCGATGCCCAGAAAACGTCCTGCCGTGTTGTCGTCGGTCCGGATAGAACACCGCTATGCCGCGTCCCCTGTTACCCGGGCACTACGTGCGGGGATCGGCTCGCCGGCCGTCGGTCCGATAACAGTCATACACACCACCCACCGTGCGTACAGCCGCGAGCACCGCGTCCAGTTGCGCCGGGCCGGCAACCTCGACCGTGAAACGGGCATGGACCGCTCTGTCCTCGGCCGTGATGGTCGATGCGGACCGAACGGTGGCCGACGCGTCCGACAGCATTTCGGTTATGTCAGCGAGCAGGCCATATCGGTCAAAAGCCTCGACCGCGATCTCGGCGGGGAAGGTCACGCTCGCGCTGGGCACCCACGAGGTCACCACGGCCCGGCGCCGATCTCCACGGGCCTCCGCCGCGTTCGCGCATTGCCGCCGGTGCACCGAGACCGCGGGGCTGTGCGTGGTGGTGAATCCGACCACGTCGTCCCCTGGCAGGGGCAGACAACAGCGGGCAAGACGCACCGGGACGTCCGGCCGGCCGTCGACAGCGGCCAGGCCCGCCCAGGCCTGCGCATGGACGCGTCCCCGCGGCGGGCGCGGTGGCGACACCGCGGGCCGCGCCGAGGGCCGGTGGACACGGTCCGCGAACGGATCTGGATGATATGGCAGGCCAGCAGCGTCGTCCAGAACGGTCGCGCCGTCACGATTCGCACCGGCCACACCGGCCACACCGGCCACACCGGCAGTGGCGGCAGTGGCGGCAGTGGCGGATCCCACCGGCTGGGAGCCGCTCAGGTGATCCGCCGCCGGCACGGCGGCGCTTACCGCCGATCCGCCAGGTGCGGTGGTGGCGGTGTCATGCCCGGTAACGGGGGACGTGGCGTCGGCGTCTCGCCGCTGGCGTGCCGTCCTGCGGCGGATCCGCACCCTGGCGCGGGAGGTCTTGACGAAGTCCAACCAGTCCTCGGACGGACTGGCGCTCGGCAGCCCAGAGCGCAGGATCTCCACCACGTCACCGTTACGCAACCGGGTGCGCAGGGGCACCAGCCTGCCGTTGACCCGAGCGCCGATAGCCCGATGCCCGAGCTCCGTGTGGACCGCGTAGGCCAGGTCGACCGGTGTCGATCGGGCCGGCAGAGCGATGATCCTGCCCTTGGGGGTGAAGATGAGAACCTCGTCCGAGTCGAGATCCGCCGACAGCGACTCGATAAACTCACCTGGGTCCTTCGCCTCGCCCTCCCAGTCAAGCAGGCTGTGCAGCCAGGCCAGGCCCTCCAGGCGAGCGCCGTCCGCGGACGGCCCGACCGGGCGCGCGATGATCCCGGTTTCCGCGAGGCGGTGCATAGCCTCCGTACGGATCTGGATATCGATGGGTTTGCCGGCCGAGTCCACAACGGTCGTATGCAGGGACTGGTACATGTTGAACTTGGGAGTGGCCACGAAGTCGCGTAGCCGGCCGGGTGCCGGCCGCCAGATGGCATGCACTTCCCCCAGCGCTTCATAACAGTCAGTGACAGAATCTACGAGAACCAGCACCCGGACGATGTCGTTGTAGTCACGCGCCTGGAAGCCGCGTTCCTGTGCCCGCTTGTAGATCGAGAAAAGGTGACTTGTCCTGACCGAGACCCTGGCATTGATGCGAGCATCCTCGAGACCACGCTGGAGCGTGCGGACAATCGCGCCAACCTGGCCGGACGCACGCTCCGCGGCGGTGAACTCGTCTACCATCCGCTGTATCCGCTCGTGTTCGCCGGGATGCAGGACGGCGAACGAACGATCCTCCAGTTCTCTTTTGATCACACTCACGCCGAGACGATGCGCCAGCGGCGCGAGGATCTCCAGCGTCACCCGGGCGATGCGCGCCTGCTTGGGGGGGGACTTGAAGCCGAGCGTCCGCATGTTGTGGAGGCGGTCGGCAATCTTGATGACAAGGACCCGGTAGTCCTTGGCGAGGGCAACGATGAGTTTGCGCAGGGTCTCGGCTTCAGCCGCGTCACCGAAACGCATCTTGTCGAGTTTGGTCACCCCGTCGACAATGTTGGCGACCTCAAGGCCGAAATCGGCGGCAGCGGCCTCGAGGGTGTAGCCGGTGTCCTCAACGGTGTCGTGCAGCAACGCCCCGACGATCGTGGTGGTGTCCACTCCGAGCTCGGCGAGGATCTGGGTTACCGCGAGCGGGTGGGTGATGTACGGGTCGCCGCTGTGTCTCTGCTGACCGGCGTGTTGCCGGTTCGCGACCTCATAGGCATGGACGATGAGGCCGATGTCGGCCTTGGCATGGTGCAGGCAGTGCGTATCGGTGATCTTCCGCAGCTCCGGCGGCACCGCGGGGGTGCCGCGGCCCGCTGCCATCCAGCGGGCGAGATGAGCCAGACGGGTGCTGGCCAGCCGGGCGGCCGCCAGCGTACGTGAGGTCTCTTCTCCCCCGCCAGCCTGCTCAGCAGTCCCGCCGACGCTTTCAGCGCCCCCGGCTGACCATCCCCCAGCGGAGCGTTCGATCCGCGCGGGCAACGCCGCGCCCTGCATACCGGCACCTACGATCTCGGCGTCCACAGCGCCCCCCTCAACAGATCTCCACGCCTAAGAGCGACCGGTGAGCCACAGCAGGGCTGGCGACGACCGGTTGCCACGGCAACATCGATGTCCTACACGGGCAGACCGGTCCCCATCGACGGGAACCGGCACCCGGGCGGACGGCAGCATCATGATCAGCACCGTACGCCCGAGGTGACCCGATAGCAGTCGTACACGCCCTCGATGGATCGCACCGCATCCCGGATGTGTCCCAGGTGCTTCGCGTCCCCCATCTCGAAGGTGAAACGGCTGATCGCGATCTGGTCCCTGGTCGTCGTCACCGACGCGGACAAGATGTTGACATGGTGATTGGTCAGGACCCGTGTCACGTCGGACAGTAAACGGGCCCGGTCCAGCGCCTCGACCTGGATGACGACGAGGAACACCGAACCCGACGACGCGGCCCACTCGACCGCCACGGTCCGGTCGTGCGGATCGGCGCGCAGCGTCGCCAGGTTCGGGCAGTCGTGGCGATGCACGGACACGCCCTTGCCCCGGGTGACGAATCCTGTGATCGCATCCCCCGGCATGGGCATGCAACAGCGGGCGAGCTTCGCCCACACGTCCTCGGAACCGCTGACGACCACTCCTGGATCACCCACCGGCCGCCGCAGGGCCCGGGTCGGCAGCGCGGTCTCGGCGGCGTCCTCGGCCGCGCCCTCGGGGCCGCCGAGCGCGGCCACCAGCCGGGCCACCACGTTCTGCGCGCTGGCGGTCTTCTCGCCGATCGCGACATACAGCGCGGACACATCCGGGTAACGCATGTCCTTGGCCAGGCTGGGCAGCACGTCGCCGTTCATCAACCGGGTCAGCGGGAGGCCGTGCCGGCGCATCATCCGGGCGAGAGCGTCCCGGCCGGCGACGACAGCGTCCTCCCGCCGCTCCCGGGCGTGCCACTGACGGATCTTCGTACGTGCCCGGGAAGAGCGGACGAAGGTCAGCCAGTCCTCGCTCGGCCCGGCCGCATGCGCACGCGACGTGAAGATCGCTACGGTGTCCCCGTTGTCGAGGGAGGTGTCCAAAGCGGCGAGCCTGCCGTTGACTCGTGCGCCCACGCACTGATTACCGACGTCGGTGTGGACGGCATAGGCGAAGTCGACCGGGGTGGACCCCTCCGGCAACGCGATCACGTCACCCTTGGGGGTGAACACGAACACCTCGTCGGTGTGCAGGTCAAAGCGCAGGCTGTCGAGGAACTCGCCGGGCTGTGCGGTTTCCCGCTGCCAGTCGAGAATCTGCCGCAGCCAGGCGGTCTGGTCCTGGCCGGAGCCACCTCGGCGGGACCGCCCGCCCGCTTTCGACCCGCCGTCGGTAAACCCGAACGCCCGCGCCTTGGCCGTACCCGACGGCCGGGCCGCGACGCCGTCCTCCTTGTACTTCCAGTGCGCCGCGATCCCGTACTCGGCCCGGTTGTGCATCGCGTGGGTCCGGATCTGCAGCTCCACCGGCTTGCCGTCAGGCCCCATGACCGTCGTGTGCAGTGACTGGTACATGTTGAACTTGGGCATCGCGATGTAGTCCTTGAACCGGCCCGGGATGGGCTTCCAGTTCGCGTGCAGCGTGCCCAGCGACGCGTAGCAGTCACGGACGGAGTCGACCAGTACCCGAATTCCGACCAGGTCATGGATGTCGTCGAACGACCGGCCTCGCACCACCATTTTCTGGTAGATCGAATAATAGTGCTTGGGACGGCCGGTGACGACAGACTTGATCTTGGCTTCGTCCAGGTGGGCCAGTACCGCGGTCACCACACCGGTGATGTACGTATCCCTGCTCGGCGCGCGCTCGGCCACCAGACGGACGATCTCGTCGTAACGCTTCGGGTAGAGGGTCGCGAAAGCGAGATCCTCCAGCTCCCACTTGAGCGAGTTCATCCCCAGCCGGTGGGCCAGCGGAGCGTAGATCTCCAGCGTCTCCCTGGCTTTGCGCTCCTGTTTGTGTTCAGGCAGGAACCGCAGGGTCCGCATGTTGTGCAGCCGGGCGGCAAGTTTGATCACCAATGCCCGCGGGTCGCGGGCCATCGCGACCACCATGCGACGGATCGTCTCGGCCTGGGCCCCCTCACCGACCTTCACCCGGTGGAGCTTCATCACCGCGTCGAGAACATCCGCGACGTGGTCACCGAACTCGTCACGGATGCGGTCGAGGGTCATGTGGGCTTCGCCCACGGTGCCGTGCAGGAGCGCGGCGCACAGCGTCGGTGTGTCCATGCCGAGATCAGCGAGGATGCTGGCGACAGCTATGGGATGCGTCACATAGGGGTGCCCGGACAGGCGCACCTGACCGGCATGCACCCCGGCCGCGGTCTCGAACGCCCGCTGAACAGGACCGACATCCGCCCGGGGATGGTTGGCAAGCAAACCTCGCAGCACCGGATCCAACAGCGATGGTGAGGTCGCGCGATGTGACGCGAGCCTGGGGAAACGGCCGCGGACCCGGCGGGGCAGCGGCGGCGACTCGTGCCCCAGACGCGGGACCACCGGCGAGCCCTCGCCCGGACCGGAGTCCCCATGGTCGGCCAGAAGGGCAGCCTGACGCGCGGCGGCAGCTGGTGATCCACCGTCGGTCAGCGCGTCATCGACCTCCGATCGTGCCCGGTCGGCGCCTGCGCAACGCTCGTCTGTCGATGACGAATCGCGTGTCGATGACGAATCGCGCACGATCGTCACGCCGGGCTCGGACGCTCCAGTCACCATCGATGCTGCCTCGGGCACAATCTATTCCTACTTCCGCTAGGAGTGATGAAGCCACCGACGATGCGAGAAACCTGACCGCATCACCTTCGGCCCGACCAGCGGTCATCAGCTCACCAGGCGGATGCGAAAAACATGATCGCACCACCTCCGGCCAAACCAGGGACCTCTGCAGGTTAACGCTGCGTTGGGCGCCTGCCATCCGCAACTCCAGCCGGATACGGCCGGAGCGGACAAAGATCACAAAATTTCACACGATACGACTGGCCGTGCGCATCCATCACAGCCGTCACGCGATCCGCTACACCTCCATGATCGATGAAATCGCAAGCGGCGCCAGCCGATCCCGCCCGGACAGGAACATGAGCTCCATCAACACGGCAAGCCCGGCAACCTCAGCGCCGCTCTGACGCACCAGCTCGGCAGTGGCGAGCGCGGTACCGCCCGTGGCCAGGACATCGTCGACGAGCAGCACCCGGTCACCGGGCCGGAATGCGTCGGTCTGCACCTCCAGCGTGGCGGTGCCGTACTCCAGATCGTAAGTCCTGCTGATCGTCTCACCGGGAAGCTTGCCCTGCTTGCGAATGGGAACCACACCGACCCCGAGACGGTAGGCAACCGGGGCCGCGAGCAAAAAACCGCGCGCCTCGATGGCCGCCACCACGGTAGCGCCGTGACCGTCGACGGTGTCAGCGAGCGCGTCGATGACCACCGCGAAGGCTGCTGGCGTCGTCAACAGCGGCGCGATGTCCTTGAAGATCACTCCGGGCTTGGGGAAGTCAGGAACGTCCCGGATGTGGGCGCGCAGCACATCCACGGCCCGAACCGGCGCGGGCCCGCCGGCCGAGGTGCCTGCGGGCGTGGGAGTTGATTCTTCGGTAGTCGTCACCGCCGCTTTTTACCGCCTGGACGGCCTTTCCGGCCAGAACGCCGCGCCTGCGCCGGACGGCGCGCCGCCGTGCCAGGCCGGCTGGACCGAGCCCCGGCCACGGCTGGCTCACGGTTGCCGAGGGGTTTCTCACGTTCACCTTCGACGGCCCCCTCGGTGCCGGTCATCTGCCGCGCCGCGCCGATCTCCGTCCCTCGCTCCGCTGCCGGCACGCCGGGATCGGCCCCGAGCGCCGCGCCGGCTCCCGTGACGACCTGGGCGCCCTTGGCCGATTCACGCAACGCCGATGCCCGGGACTTGGCCACCCGCGCGTCCAGCGCCCGGACCGCCGGCTCGTTCTTCTTCAGATCCACCAACAGCGGTGTCGCGACGAACAGCGAGGAGTAGGTGCCCGAGGCGATCCCGACGAACTGGGCGAGGGCAAGATCCTCCAACGTGCCGGCACCCAGCAGCCCGGCACCCACAAAAAGCAGTGAACCGACCGGTACCAGCGCGATGAAAGAGGTGTTGAGCGACCGCATCAATGTCTGGTTCAACGAGTCGTTGGTGGTCTCGGCGTAGGTACGCCGGCTGGCCGTACCCATCCCGGCGGTGTTCTCCCGGACCCGGTCAAAGACCACGACCGTGTCGTAGAGGGAGAATCCCAGGATGGTCAGCAGAGCGATCACCGTCGCGGGGGTGACCTGGAAACCTACCAGTGAATAGATCCCCATCGTGACGACAAGGTCGTGGATGAGCGCCGCCATGGCGGCGACCGCCATCTTCCACTCGAACCTGACAGACAGGTAGATCATAACCAGTGCCAGGAACACCGCGAGCCCCTGCAGCGCCTTGTTGGTGATGGTCGATCCCCAGGATGCGCCGACCGTCGAGATGTCGATACCGGTGTCCGGAATGGCGAAACGTTGCTGAATGGCGGCCTGGAGCTGGCCGGTCTGCGCGTCGGTCAGGGCCGGGGTCTGCAGCCGGATCTGGTGTGAGGTCTGGAGTTCCTGGATCACCGTGTCGGCGGGGTTGATCCCGACCGAGGACAGCGCCGCCTCAGCCTCCGCAACCGGCCGGCCGGCGGCGGGAAACTGGAACAGCGCGCCGCCCTTGAAGTCAATCCCGAGCGAGAACCCGCGGATCGCCATGCTGGCGACACAGATCGTCAGAAGTACGGCGGAGACCAGATACCAGACCCTGCGCCGGCCGACGAACTCCACGTGGAACTCACTGCGGTAGAGCCTGCTGGCCCAGGACATCTCTACTCCTCCCGTCCCGTGCCGGCCGGACCCGACCGTGATGACTGAGAATCGGACGATCGCACATCAGCTGGCCGCCCGCCCGCTTTGCCCGGGGAGACCGGGGCCCGCTCACGCCGGGTCAGGCGTGCGGCTGTGGGCGAGCCGTCCTGGCCGTTGCCCGCGGCCGCCCTCGCGCCGAGCGCCGAGACCGTGAGCCCGGAGAACCGGCTGCTGGCGAACAGCGGCCTGCGGACGAGCAGGGAGACAACCGGTTTGGTGAAAATGAACATGATCAATATATCGATCAACGTGGACAAGCCGAGGGTGAACGCGAATCCCCGGACGGACCCGATCGACAGAACGTACAGCACCGCGGCGGCCAGGAAGGAGACCGTGTCCGCGGACAGCATGGTCCGCCGGGCTGACGGCCACGCCCGGTCGACCGCCGCGCGAACACTGCGGTGGGCGCGGACCTCGTCCTTGATGCGCTCGAAATAGACGACGAACGAGTCCGCGGTGACACCGATGGACACGATCAGACCGGCGATACCGGCCAGGGTGAGAGTGAATCCGATCCATCTGCCGAGCAGCACCACGGCGGCGTAGACGAGGAGCCCGCTCACCGCCAGCGAGCTGATCACAACAATCCCGAGGGCCCGGTAGTACAGGAACGAGTACACGACGACCAGCAGCAGGCCTATGGCACCCGCCAGCAGACCGGCGTTGAGGGAGTCCTTGCCCAGGGTCGGGGATACCGACTCGGCGCTGGACTGCTCGAACGCCAGCGGCAGGGCACCGTAGCGCAGCACATTCGCAAGGTCCTGAGCGCTGGACTGGTTGAAGGAGCCCGATATCTGGGCGTCCCCGGCGATACGGTCGTTGGTGGTCGGCGCCGACTGGACCACGCCGTCCAGGACAATGGCCACCTGCTTGCCGATGGTCTCCTCGGTCAGCTTGGTGAACTTGTCCTGCCCGTCACGGGTGAAGCTGACGTTGACGATCCACTGGCCGGTGCTCACCGAGGCGGTACCACCGGAGCTGGCCAGCCCCGCCGTCGCCGATTTCACGTCGGTACCCACCACCTGGGCGGGCATGAGCAGGTACTTGAAGGCACCGTTGCGATCACAGGCAGCCACCCACTCCGACGGCTTCTCCGTGCTCGCCGTCCGGCTGCGCGCATCCGACGGCGCGCAGGTCAGGGCCTCAAACGTGGCGATGACGTCGGCCGGCGGCGTCGCCGCGGCGGCCTGCGCGGGATCGGTCGCCGGGGCCGGCGCGGGCGTGGCGGGCGTAGGTGCGGCCGGCGTAGGTGCGGCCGGCGTAGGTGCGGCCGGCGTAGGTGCGGCCGGCG
>NZ_CAKJTR010000160.1:0-10787 GCF_917627355.1 Protofrankia sp. Cj3
GCGACGCCGCGTCCCTATTGCCGGTCGCTCTTAGCCCGCCTGGCTGGCGCCGGCCGGCTACAGTGGTGCCTGGCGAATTCACCGTTGCCATCGCCCGGTCCGCCGGTGAGAGATGATCATCTGCGGGCCGGGCGGGCAGCGTCTGCTGGGCCTGACCACCCCCGAGCGGCGGCTGCGCCACGACGTGATCCACGTCGGCGAGTATCAGAACACGGCGTAGGGAGATCATCATGACCGTGACGCTGCCCGGGCCTGTCCACCCGGTGATCCAGGCCGAGCCGCCCCGGCTGATCTGGCTGGAGATCACCGGACGCTGCCAGTTAGCCTGCTCTCACTGCTACGCCGGCTCCTCACCACACGGCAGCCAGGGCACGATGACGCTTCCCGACTGGGAAGCGGTCATCACCGAGGCAGCCGCCGTCGGCGTCGAGCAGGTCTGCCTCATCGGCGGCGAACCGACCCTCCGTCCTGACTTCCCGGCGCTCGTCGCGGCGGCGCTCGACGCTAACCTCGCGGTCGAGGTCTTCACCAACCTGTACGCCCTTCCCGCCGTGGTCTGGGACGCGCTCGTCCGCCCGGGTGTGTCGGTCGCGACTTCGTACTACGCCGACGACGCGGCCCGGCATGACAAGGTCACCGGGCGTGCCGGCAGCCATGCCCGCACCCGGGCCCAGCTGCGGCGCCTCGTCGCGGCAGAGGTGCCGGTCCGCGCCGGCATCATCGCCACCGCCGGCGAGGAACAGGCTCTCGCCGCGTTCGACGACCTGACCGCCCTCGGCGTCGTCGCCAGCATCGACCAGGTCCGGCCATTCGGCCGCGCCGCCGACCACGACGATGAGGCGGGCACCTGCGGGCACTGCGGGCACGGCACGGCCGCGGTTGGCCCGGACGGCACCGTGACTCCATGCGTCTTCACCCGCCGCGCCGCCGCCGGTAACGTCCGTGACGGGCTGGCCGCGGTTCTCGCTGGCGCGCCCTTCCGGTCCCAGGTCGCCCGGCTCGACGCCGCGCGCACGGTGACCGCCGCCTCCGGCTGTGGCCCGGACATCTGCGGTCCCAAGGCGAGCACCGCCTGCAGCCCCACCCAGTCCCAATGCAAGCCGAAGACCCCGGACTGCGAACCGCGTCCAACAGACGGAACCGCGTGATCCGCTGGCTGCCGGTCAGCATCGACGGTGCGGCGTGGCTCACTGAGATCTACCGCGAGGGCGCACGACAACTCGGGATACGGCCTCTCGGCTCCGGACGGGCCAGCGGTTCCGACGCCGTCATCGCGGGGCCCGCCACACACGACGGCGCCACCGCGTGGCTGCGGGTCGCCGCGTTCATCGAGTCCGACATGGACCGCGAGGTCTGGACCGGCACCCACGATGCCGCCAGCCTGTCCGGCGTCGCCAAGCCGACACTGCTCGCTGAGACCGAATGGACCCATCCCGACCCGGTCCCGGTGTCCGTGCGCGCTGAGCTGCTCACGTTCGCGGCCGACTCGACGGTCGTGCCGGCGGACGCCTACAGCGCCGGGCAGTACCTGTCCGGCGAGCCCGACCTCCCGGACGCCTGGTGGGCCGACCTGCGTGCCTCGGTCGACGCGCTCGCGGACACCCCCACCGAGCGGAAGCTGTGGGCCTACTCCCCCGAACAGCTCGCCCATCTGATCCATGCCAGAGTCGGTGAGCTGCCCGCTGACGTTGCCCCCGGCCCGGCGGCCACCGAGCATCTGGACCTGCACTGGGGCAACATCACCGCGCCGCGTTTTTCGATCATTGACTGGGAGCACTGGGGCCGCAGCGTTTCAGGCATCGGCGTCGCGAACCTGTACATCACCGCGCTGCGGCACGCGCCCCGGACCGCCAGCCGCCTTCGTGCGGCCTTCCCTGAGCTGGACGCCCCGACCGGCCGGTACGCCCGGGTCGTCGCCTGTCTGTTCACGCTCGCCGGACTGTCCTGGTCCCCTGACGAGATGGACGTCGCTGGCGCCGTGCGGGCCCATCTGGACGACCTGATCAGCCGGTAGCCCGGCCGCCCAGGCGCTCGCCGTCACTACGGCGTGTTCCGGAAGCCAGCTGTCCGGCTCAATGACCCGCGCGAGCGGGTCTCTGACGCATCTGGACACGGCCTTCCGGCGCTCCGGCGCGGTCGAAGGTCTGCGTCTCCGGCCAACCTTCCGCCCGTCGATCATACTGTTGCGTGAACGTAATGTGTCATTGATGTGACCGGCTCGGCAGTGGAGATGGGTACCGATACCTGTCTGGAATGTCGCCGGCCGGCAGCCGGAACCACGGAGGTGGCGAATCGTGCAGTCGACAAGCCTACGGGACGAGCTTCTCGCCGTGATCAGAGCAGTACAGGAAGCGCAACGTCATGTGCACCATGTGCGCTGCCACGCGCCCAGTTCAAGAATGGCGGGCCGGCTCGAGGCGGATGTCCGTCGCGTCCTGGAAGACCTTGACGATCTTGAAGCTGAGACCATGACCCGCAGCGGCGCGAACGGTCTGGACCCGGCCGGCACGGCCGACGGCCCAGCGTGCTCAACCCGCTACGAACCCGTGTTCGTACCGGCCCGCCAGGGCGAACCGGAGTTCCAGCCCGAATGCGACGACGAGGGGGTCGCCGGCGGGTGGCAGCGGCATCGCGCCGTGTCGCCGCGCCGCCGACGCCGCGTCCGGGTGTGAGCATGAGACGACGGGCCGCGCGATAACTCGCGGCCTGTCGTCGGTCCCTCCAACCGACCAGAACACGCCAAGGAGAGCAACAGCCAGCGAGAACACGCCGGGGGCCCAGCGCCGCGAACGCACCTGACCGCGCCTGCGGCCCCAGGAAACCGAGGAGCACCATGCCGACGCAGACGGATGCCCGTCCTCCCGACAATCGGGGCCCCGCCAGAGCCGCCGCTCCCAGCGGCGGCGCGGCCCGAGCGAGGATCATCCAGCCCAGCCTGAGACGGGACCGGTGGTGGGTGGCCCCGGTCGTCACGGTGGCCGTGCTCGCCGGCTTTGTCGCCTACGGGACGTGGGCGGCGTTCCGCAACGGCAACTACTACGCGGATCCGTACCTGTCGCCGTTCTACTCGCCGTGCCTGACCGACTCCTGCCCGGCCGACGCGCTCGGCTCCGGGCTGCTCGGCGACATCCCCTGGATCTCACCCGCCATCCTGATTCTGCTCTTCCCGCTCGGCTTCCGGCTCACCTGCTACTACTACCGGAAGGCGTATTACCGCTCGTTCTGGTGGGCGCCGCCGGCCTGCGCGGTCCCCGACGCCCGGCGCAGGTACAGCGGTGAGGCCCGGTTCCCGTTGCTGCTACAGAACGTGCACCGCTATTTCCTCTACTTCGGTGGGCTCTTCGTGTGTCTGCTCACCTACGAGGCTGTCCAGGCGTTCAGCTTCGACGGCGGTTTCGGCATTGGCGTCGGTAGCGGCATTCTTGCGGCCAATGTGGTGCTTCTCGGCCTGTACACGTTTTCCTGCCATTCCTTCCGGCACCTGTGTGGAGGTGGGCTGCGGACCCTGTCCGCGCATCCGGCCCGCCAGCGGCTGTGGCGGGGGATTTCGGCGCTCAACCGGCGTCATCTGGTGTGGGCCTGGGCGAGCCTTCTATGGATCATGGCAACCGACTTCTACATCTGGCTGGTCGCGAGCGGTCACCTCCACGACTATCACTGGGTGGCGTGAGCGACCATGACCGCACCATCCATATCGTCATCGTCATCGTCATCGTCGTCGTCCGTATCGGAGACGCACGCGTACGACGTCGTGGTCATCGGCGCGGGCGGAGCGGGCCTGCGCGCGGCGCTGGAAGCGCACGAGCAGGGCGCCCGCGTCGCGGTCGTCTGCAAGAGCCTGCTCGGCAAGGCGCACACCGTCATGGCTGAGGGCGGTATCGCGGCCGCGATGGGCAACGTGTGGCCCGAGGACGACTGGCAGGCGCACTTCCGCGACACGATGCGTGGCGGGAAGATGCTCAACCAGTGGCGGATGGCCCAGCTCCACGCGCAGGAGGCGCCGGAACGGGTCTGGGAGCTGGAGGAGTGGGGCGCGGTCTTCGACCGGACGCCCGACGGGCGGATCCTCCAGCGTGACTTCGGCGGCCACCGCTTCGCGCGGCTCGCGCATGTCGGGGACCGCACCGGCCTGGAACTGATCCGTACCCTGCAAAACCGGCTGATCAGCAAACGTGTCGACGTGTTCATGGAGTGCACGGTGCTGCGCCTGCTGACGACGCGGCGCCAACAGGCCGTACCACCGCGGGCGACGCCGTCACAGACCGCGCTTTCACCGGACACGCCGCAGCGTGGCGAACCAGCGGTCACCGGCGCGTTGGCGTACTGGCGCGAGTCCGGGACCTTCGTGCGTTTCGACGCGCCCGCGATAGTGCTTGCCACCGGCGGGATCGGCAAGTCCTATCAGGTGACGTCGAACTCCTGGGAGTACACCGGCGACGGCCACGCGCTCGCGCTGTGGGCGGGGGCCACGCTGATGGACATGGAATTCGTCCAGTTCCATCCCACCGGCATGGTCTGGCCACCGTCGGTGAAGGGGATCCTCGTCACCGAGGGCGTCCGGGGCGACGGCGGCGTGCTGCTCAACGCCGAAGGCCGTCGCTTCATGTTCGACTACATCCCCCCGGTCTTCGCCGCCGAGACGGCCGACACCGAGCAGGAGGCCGACCGCTGGTACACCGACAAGGTGACCGCCCGCCGGCCGCCCGAGCTGCTTCCCCGCGACGAGGTGGCGCGAGCCATCAACGCCGAGATCAAGGCGGGGCGGGGCTCGCCGCACGGCGGGGTCTACCTTGACATCGCCTCCCGCCGTGACCCGGCGTACATCCGCCGCCGGCTGCCGTCCATGTACCACCAGTTCACCGAGCTGGCCGACGTCGACATCACCCGGGAGGCGATGGAGGTCGGCCCGACCTGTCACTACGTCATGGGCGGCATCAAGGTCGACCCGGCCACCGCGGCGGCGACGGTACCCGGGCTGTTCGCCGCGGGCGAGTGCGCGGCCGGCATGCACGGCTCGAACCGCCTCGGCGGTAACTCCCTGTCCGACCTGCTTGTCTTCGGACGCCGGGCAGGGCTGTACGCCGCGCGATACGCACAGGCGGTGCCGGCGGGCGTCCGGGGCGTGGCTACCGACGCGGAGGTCCATGCGATCGTCGAACAGGTTCTCGCGCCGTTCTCCACCACCAACGCACACACCAACGGACACACCGGCGCAACCGCGGCGGAGAACCCCTACCAGCTACAGATCGACCTTCAGGAGGTGATGCAGAGCCTGGTCGGGATCATCCGGACCGAAACCGAGCTCGCCCAGGCACTGGCAGAGATCGAGGCGTTGCGGGCCCGTGCCCGCCGGGTCGCGGTCACCGGTCACCGCCAGTACAATCCCGGCTGGCATCTTGCCATCGATCTGCGATCGCTGCTCACCGTCGCCGAGTGCATCGCCACCTGCGCGATGGCCCGCAAGGAGAGCCGTGGCGGGCACACCCGCGACGACTTCCCCCGGCCCGATCCGGCGTTCGCGACCGTCAACCACGTCCTGCGGCTGCGTGCCGACAGGCTTGAGCTCACCGCCGAGCCGCTGCCGCCGCTGCCGGCGGAGCTGGCTCACCTGTTCGACCAGCCCGCGGCGGCCGGGAAGGATGCGTGATGACCGGGTACGACCTGAGACTCCAGGTGTGGCGAGGCGATGCGAGCGGCGGTGATCTGCACGACTACACGGTCGCCGTCGAGGAGGGCATGGTCGTCCTCGACGCGCTGCACCGGCTCCAGCGGACCCAGCTCCCGGATCTGGCCGTCCGGTGGAACTGCAAGGCCGGCAAGTGCGGGTCGTGCGGCGCCGAGGTGAACGGCCGTCCCCGGCTGATGTGCATGACCCGGCTGAACCTATTCGCCCCGGCGGACACCATCACCGTGACGCCGCTGCGGACCTTCCCGGTGATCCGGGACCTTGTCACCGACGTCTCGTACAACTACGAGAAGGCCGCGCAGGTGCCGGCATTCGCGCCCGGCCCGCCCGCCGGCGCCGACGGGCACCACCGGATGCGGCCGGAGGACGCCGGCCGCGTCCAGGAGTTCCGCCGGTGCATCGAGTGCTTCCTGTGCCAGACAGTCTGCCACGTCATCCGTGACCATGAAGAGAACAAGCCGGTCTTCGCCGGCCCGCGGCTGATGGTCCGGTACGCCGAGCTGGAGATGCATCCACTCGACACCGAGGACCGGCGGGAGCTGCTGCGCAAGGAGGCCGGTATCGGCTACTGCAACATCACGAAATGCTGTACGGAGGTGTGCCCGGAGAACATCGCGATCACCGACAACGCCATCATCGCGCTCAAGGAACGGGTCGTCGACGCTTCTTACGACCCGCTGGTGTGGCTCGGCACCCGCATCTTCCGGCGCAGGCGCTAAGAGCGTGTGTGAGATCGTCATTCCGGCTCGCCGCGTCCAGGCGTCCCCTGGCCGCGTTGTCGTCGGTCGCCACCCAACACCTCCGGTGCCTGCCTCCGCCGCCTCGCGACGCACGCACCCCAGCCCCGTTCCCTGATCCACACCCCTACTGCCGGGCGCTCTAAGGCGTGTTTCACAAGCCATCTGTCCGGCTCCCTGATCGAAGGACGGCTGCTGAAACACGCCGTAGACCCACGGGGTCGATCCCGCTCGCCTGCCCGTGTGGGACAGCGCTCACCGGGATGTCTGGACGGCGCGGTCCAGCCCCCAGCGGATCTCCACGCAGACCTTGCCCTCCTCACTCTCCTCGACGACGTCGATCCACTGGTGTGTCATGGGTGTGCCCGCGGGAAGGCCCGGGGCCGGATCGCCGAGGGCGGGTGCGGGTGCGGGAAATGCCAGGAACAGAAAGCCGTCCCGCGCGCCGGCGGTGAGGGTGATGAGGACCCGGCCATCGCCGATCCGGGCGAGGATCGCGGTGGCGGTACCCGCGATCTCCCGCCCCACCGCCGCGGGAATGGCCTCCACCTCTCCCGCGATCTGAAGCTCCACCCTGGCGCCTCGCAGCTCTGCCGAACGCGCGGCACTCTCAAGAACGGTGACCAGCGCCGACGGTGACAGCTGGCGGGTCAGTGTGCGCCGCAGCGCCGCCGCGCACCGCGCGCAGCGCTCACGGACCACGTCATCCTGGGGGTCCAGCCTGCCCGCACCGAGATCGGCGAGAAGGGGCAACGGACCGTCGGCCAGGTGAAGCAGGCGCAGCCGCCGGTCATGACGCACAGCGACCGCAGCTGCCCGATCCGCAATCAGTTCCGCCTCCGCGCGCGCGGTCCGTGCCGTCACCCCGGCCATGGCGTGGCGGGCCCGCCAGAACATCGACAAGGCCGTCTGGAGCGCGACCTGTGCGTAAAGGAACTCGCCGAACCTCATCAGCACGGTGACGTCACCCGCCGACCGCCAACTGATCACAGCCGTCGCTGTCCCGGCCATCAGCGTCACCGGCGCCAGCCACTGGCCGGCTGGTCGGCCGAACACGAAAAGGACCGTCGCCCCGACGTCCGCGAACATCACCGGCCGGAGTCCCACCAGATCTCCGTCCCGCACCGACAGGCCGAGGACGATCTGGGTACCGATCACGACCACGACCAGCCGCGCGACCACGACCGGGCGGAGCCGGCCACCGAGCGCCAGCACGACGTAGCGGGCCAGCAGCGCCAGGGAAATTCCCCAAGCCCCCAGGACGAGCAGCGGATGGCGGTATGCGGCGAGGCGTCCGAGCAGCAGCAGGCCACAACCGATCTGCCACAGACATGCTCCCATGCCCACCGCCCGCGTCGCGTTCCAGGCGTAGGAGCACTCCAGCGCGACCGCGTCGGCCGCCAGGGCCGGCTCCGGCGCCAGGCGCGGGGACCAGTGCAGCGTGACCGTCGTGCCACGGCCGGATATGGAGCGAACGTCAGCCGAACCGCCCACGTCGGCCATCCGCCCGATGATCGAATATCGGATGCCCAACCGCTCGGAATCATGGTCCAGCGGCTCGAAACCCACTCCTTCATCACGAACGGTTATCACTACGTCCCCCGTATTCGCCTGGATGTCCACCCAGGCCCGGGATGTGTTCGCGTGGCGGCGGACGTTGGACAGCGCCTCCCGGACCGTGGCCGCCAACGCGGCACGGACATCCCCGGGGACATCCAGCTGACCGGTTGTCGAGATCTCGACGTCCAGCCCAGCGCGGCGCGCCTCCTCGACAACCTGGTCCAGCCGCGCGGCGGGGCTGGCGGCCTCGTCGCCCCCGTCATAACCAGTGCCCAGGAGATCCACGCAAACGGTCGCGGCATGGCGGCAACGTGTCCTGACCATCTGCGCCGAGGAGGCGGACACGCCCCAGGCGAGCCCGGTGAGGGTGTTCAACACGATGTCGTGCAGGATGCGTTCGGACTCCCTGAGTTTTCGCTGCCGCGCCGTCGCCAGCGCATGTACGCTCTGCCGGGCCGCGGCGCGCGCGAAACTCCGGTCGGCCATGATCGCGCCGTGCCGCGCCACGCTTGACACCACCGTGAACAGCAGCGACAGGAAGGCCATCGCGGCAACCATCACGGCGGCCGTGCTGGCTTGCATCCCCGATGCCAGGCATGACGTCATGAGCAGACCGGCGAGAGTGGCCGTGGCCGGCAGCCAGATCACGGCCGGGGCACACCAGGCGACCACGACCGATGCCCCGACCAGGCGCGGCAGCACCCAGCTCAGCCCTTCCCGCAGCACATCGGGGGGCAGCGCCCACGGCACGGTCGCCGCGAGCAGCATTGCCACCGCCAGTTCGCCGGCGGCAATCCCCCGACGCAGCCCGGCCCGCAGGCAGCTGGCGGCGAACACGATCCCCCAGCCGGCGACCACCGCCGGCACTATCAGATGAGCCGGCGTGCAGTACCACCTGTGCCCGACGACGACAGCGACCAGTTCGAAGAGGATCCCGAAGATTCGCAGAACCGCGAAAACACGCGCGGCGGCCGCCTCGAGCGCGTTGAGCGCCAGATCATTCACAGTCCGGTAATTTCACCATCTGGAGGCTGACCATGTATAGGACCCACGCCTCCGCCCGCGCCGCGCGGGACCCTGCCAGATCCGGCTCGCCACGCCTAGGCGGCCCCTGGCCGCGTTCTCGGCCGCACCGGTACCACCCATCCGGTATCGGTGCGGCCCGCGGCCGTGCCAGGAGCCACCCGGGCGCGGCTGTCTGATCGAACGACCTGTTGCCGGTCGCTCCTACACGCCCCCTGCCGCGACGAAGGTGTAGCCGAGGTTCTTGATCCCCGAGACGGTGTCACGCAGGTACGACGTCCCGAGGTAGGGATGGTAGAAGAAACTTGCGAACCCGTCCCGGACCACGAGGTTCCGCCTGGCCGAGTCGATCAGATCGGCTGGCAGCCGAGCCGGGTGGTTGTTGAACGGCTCCGGCTCGATGTTCCCGATGTTCTCCGGAATGACGTAGGTGCCGTACACGTCCGTGACGGGGTAGGGGAAGAACTGCCCGCTGAAGGTACTACTGTCAATCGTTCCCCCGGCAAGCTGGTTCCGGAAGTACAGCGCGCGTTCGTACCGTTTGGGGAATCTGGCGACCACGGCCCGGTAGTCGGCTGCCGATCCCGCGTAGTGCGGGAACTCGAACGTCGTCGGCACGGGCAGGCCCGCGGCGGTGAAAGCGGTGGCCGCGCTGTCGATGCGACCGGCCGCCCAGGCCTGGCTGTCCTCGGGCACCGGGCCGTCGTAGACAACATTGTTCAGGGCGTCGATGTGGGCCCGGAAGAACTCGAAGTCGTCGGCGCTGACGCCCGAGTACGGATTCGCCACGTTCGAGTACTGATGGGTGTACCCGTGCATCAGCAGTGTCCCGCCCTTGCTCACCATGTACGTGAGCGCGCTGACCACGGCCGGCTCGTTCGCCAGGGTGATGTCGACCGGAGTGCCGTTGTTGTAGACGCCGTTGGGGTCCCGATAACGGGGGTAGACCGCCACGGAGAAGGGCACCTTGACCGACGACAGGTAGTCGGCTGTCGAGCGCAGTTCGGCCGGATCCGCGTCCGGGCCGACGTCCTCGATCCGGACAAGGGCACGGTGCCGGGTCTGCGTGGCCGGAGCGAGCGCGTCGAAGAGAACGTCCGACAGAGCCAGATAGCGGTCGGTCATATCCGCATAGGAATAGGGGATCTCACCGATATAGGTGAGGTTGTTCGATCGCAGCGCCCAGGGGAATGTCGTCCCGTCGGCCCGGACAGCCTGGGCGAGCACCGTCGCCTTGGTGGTGTCCACGGTGGCGTAGTTCATGATTCCGCTGCCGTTGCCGGCGTACCGGGTCAGACTCGTGTTCTTGTAACGGACCGCCGCGACGGAGGAAAGGTCGAACTGGGACCAGTTCCAGCCATAGGTGGCGGTGAAAGTCGGCGACTGCGCGGTGAGCTGCCAGATGTTGTCGTACATCCACACCACTGGCCGGGTGCCGGCCAGCACGTCGGTGAGGAACGCGGTAGGCACCTGCTCGTCGTAGGTGGAGCCGATGTAGACGACGGCGGCGTAGCCCGCCATCTCACCAGCCGTATAGGCGGCCACCGGATGCGCCCGCCAGGTGCCGAAGTGGGAGACGAGGTTCGCCGTCTGGATGGCGTACTGCTCGCCGAGCCAGCCCCACTGGCCCGTGGTGTCGTACAGGACGAGCGTTCCGGCGGGGGCTGTCGCCACGGTGGTGATGGCGGCGGCGCGGATCCGCGCCGCCGCGCCAGGGGCGGGGCTCGCCGGCTGGGTGGTCGGCGCCGCACCGGCGCCCGGCGGCGGGACCGGCCGGGGCC
>NZ_CAKJTR010000161.1:0-10690 GCF_917627355.1 Protofrankia sp. Cj3
CTGTCGGCCGGGGTCAGCGACACCCCCGCGCCTTCGCCTGCTCGACGAGGCGCCGCGCGAGCGCCTCGTCCACCACCGGCGCGGTGTCGGCGGGTTTGTCCGCGATCGTCTCCGTCACCGGCTCGGTCGTCGTGCTGGTCATCGGGCGCTTCCCCTACCTGCACCTATACACAAAGTGTCATAAAAGGGTTACGCCGCTGTTCTTGCAGGGCTCCACGGCTGGAGGGTGCGCCGTTTTACTTTGACAACGCCTGGCCAGTTTTCGCTCGGCACCGACAACCTGGCGGGTACGGGCTAAAAGGTCGCGGGCGACGGCGTAACCTGACGGGTGTCACGTCAGCGTGGCTGTGTTCTCGTCCTGGTCTGGTCTGTACGCCTGTCCGGGTTCCCTCTCGCTGATGCGTTGGCCAGCTGAGAGGGATCACTATGACTACGGACGTCGTGACAGATTTTCCTATGGAAATTCCGAGCCTTGCGGGGGTGAGGAGAACAGCTGCGGGGTCCGTGATAGCGAGTGTGCCGAATGGGGCCGCCCTGTCATGTGCGGGTCGCTGCTGGATGACCATCCGCGTTGGTACTCCGTTCGGATCGCGGTGAATCTCGCCCTGCTGGGCGGCGCGCTGGGTTCCTACCGGCGGCTGCTGCGCTACCTGCACCGTGCCGAGGTGCCGTTGCGTCACCCCATCCCGGAGAAGCGGCTGATCACGGCCAGGGATGTTGCCGGTGCCGCACCGGATCTGCGTGGCGGCCAGGGAGCGCGTGAGTGACCCCGGCCGGCTCCGTCTTGAGCTGCGTGCCCTGCTGGCGGACCGGTCCAGGGACGCCTCGGTGCTGGACCGGTTGTGTGTCGGCGTGGTGTCGGCCTTGCCGGTGGATGGGGCGGCGATCTCGGTGACGACCGACGCTGCCGTCCGGGGCTGGTACGGCGCGAACGGCCCGGCCACGGCCCGCCTCGATGATTTCCAGTTCACCCTCGGGGAGGGACCTGGCTGGGATGCCGTCCGGTATGGGCATCCGGTGCTTGTCGGGGACGTGACTGGACCGGCGGGGCGCCGCTGGCCGATGTTCACTCCCGCGGTCCTGGCGGCCGGTTTCCGGGCAATCTTCGCGTTCCCGTTGCGGATTGGCGCGATCCGGCTGGGTGTCCTCGACCTCGTGTGCGCGCGGGCGGGCTCCTTGGACAGCGATGGGTTGGCGGACACCTTGATTGTCGTGGATGTTGTGGCCTTGGCGCTTATCGACGCGGCGGCGGGCGACTCGTATGGCCCGGTCGATCTGCTGTCCGGACCGGACTCAGAGGCCGCCGGGATGTATCGGGCCGAGATCCACCAGGCAACCGGAATGGTGATCGCCCAGCTCGGAGTCAGCGCGCAGGAGGCCCTCGCCCGGCTCCGTGCGCACGCCTACGCCGCCGGACGGACTGCCGACGAGGTCGCCCGCGACATCGTCGCCCGCCGCCTGCGACTCGACGGTGACCTGCTCCAATGACGGAGAACGGGACTTTTGCCAGGGTCACCCGATGGCCCGCGGAGGGTAACGGTGGGTAAGGAACAGCAGTTGAGCGAGGCCTTCGTCGCCCTTGCCGACAGCCTTGTCGCCGACTACGACGTCGTGGACCTGCTGCACCGGTTGGCCAGCCACTGCGTGACACTGCTCAATGTGGCTGCCGCCGGGCTGCTGTTGGCCGACCAGCGCGGCAGCCTGCAGGTCGTGGCAGCCTCCTCGGAGACCAGCCGGCTGCTTGAGCTGTTTCAGCTCCAACACGACCAGGGACCCTGCTTGGACTGCTACCACAGCGGCACCGCGGTTACAGTCCCCGACATCGACCTGACCGCGGGCCAATGGCCGATCTTCGCCGCGGAGACGCTGGCCGCAGGCTACCAGTCGGTTCATGCACTGCCGATGCGGCTCCGCAACGAGGTGATCGGCACGTTGAACCTGTTCGGTACCCGCCCCGGCCTCCTCGACGACACCGACGCGCGCGTCGGCCAGGCGCTCGCGGACGTCGCCACGATCGCGATCCTGCAGGAACGCGCGATCCGCCGCTCCGAGATCCTCGCCGAACAGCTCCAACACGCGCTGACCAGCCGGGTCCTGATCGAACAGGCCAAAGGAGTCCTCGCCGAACGCGGCACCCTCGACATGGCCCAGGCATTCAACCTGCTCCGCCGCCACGCCCGCAACACCAACACCCGCCTCACCGACCTGGCCCGCGGCATCGTCGACGGAACCTACGACAGCACCGCCATGCTGCCCCCCCGAGCCCGGTGCCAGCCGCCGCCACCCGTCCCAGACTCGGGAAGATAGCCGGCCGCGGGCGGGGTTCAGGTCGCCGAGGAGCGAAGCCGCCGGGACCGCACGCCAGCCGGCGCCAGCCGGCGGTATTTCCCGGCCGGGACGAGCCGAGCGTCACGACAACGAGCCAGACAATTCCCTTTTCGACCGGTCGAGCCGGACCGGTTCGACGGTGGGTGTCCCGGCGCCGTGGAACCAGCCGCGTGATGAGAAAAAAACCACAGACGGTGGGATGGATTGCGTTATAGTTACAGCCTGGGTTTGAGTAGCCAGCCGAAGTGTCCGGACGCCATGCGCTCCCGTCGACTGCTTGCACCTCACGGCAGCAACTCGTTCGGCCGGAGGCCTGGTAACCGTGATGGAAAAGTTCCTCGACCTGCCCGATCCAATGCGGGAGCGCACCGACGGCTGTGCCACTGACTTTCGCACCACCACCTGCGTCACGCCCGACAGGACCGTCGTGCGTATCTACGGTGAGATCGACATCTCCATCAGCGCCGCGCTCCGCACGGCGCTGATCGCCGGCCTTGACCGGCACCCACCGATCCTGGTGATCGACCTCGACGGCGTGTCGTTCCTCGACGCCCACGGCCTGGGAATCCTGGTCAGCGCTGCGAACCAGGCGGACCGGGCCGGTATCCCGATCACCGTTGTCGGCGCCCGGCCTCATATCTTCCGCCTGTTCACTCTGACCAACCTGGTCAACCGGCTGGATGTACACGCCACGCCGACACCGATCCCCTCGACGACCCACCCAGGTCGTGGACGGCGAGTCCACCCGGTAGCAAGCAGCGACGTCACCAGCCCCCTCGGCCGTCGGCTGTCCTCTGCGTCGATCGCCGGACGGGATGAGCCAGTTCCCCTTTAACCGCCCCTACAGTGGGAAAGGAGAGGGGCGCCGAGCACTGTGCCAAAAAACAGGCTGGCATCTGGTCCGACCCTCCCTTCACGTGAGCCGCATGTGAACATGCAGAAAGGAGGGTCGGTATGCCACGCCCATTTTCAGCCCGATGGTCTGCCGAGAAGACGGCGGCGAACCCCACCCGCGTTCCCGGTGCCGTGTCGAGGCCGTTCGTGCCGTTGGACGCGGACCCGTGGGTGCGTGAGCCCGTTCAGGTCGGCCCGGTAGTCCGACGGGGACAGCTACTCCGGGTTCGTTGATCCGTAGTCGTGGTGGGTGCGTCATCGCCAGCCTCCCCGGAGGCTGCGCCTGTCCGTATCCGACGGATGATGGAGAGGTGACGGCGATATATGCCCGGCGAGGTTCCGAGGGGCTGATGCGTGTGGCTGTCAAGCGGTCACATCATGATCAACATCTAGAGCCTCTGACACGGTGCGACACGAGGCCGCAGTGCGCCGTGAGGCGCTGAGAACCGAAGGAGGTGCAAGGCCTTCTCGCTGGGCTGTCGCAGCAGCCTGGTAGGAGCTGAGCGCAGTCTGACCCGGGAGACGCCGGGAAGGGCGGGAGCAGCACTGACAAAGCCGGGACGCCTCGGGACTGCCAGACGGGGCGGGTCCGGCGAGCGAGATCAGACGGTATACGAGAGGAACCAGTGGTAAAGCTCCGTAAGCGTGTCACCGGCTCAAATCTGGTGGATACGGGCCGGGGTGCAGCGCGGGACTGCCCGGAATGGGTGGGCGGGGTCAAATGGTCGTAGCGACGCTCCGATAGGATGATCGGATAACACCGAGAGGATGGGCGGATGCTGCGCGCCGAGTTCGCCGGCCGGGTGAACCGGGCCTCGACGCGTGGGCATTTCTGGTCCCCTCCTACTTCGCCGCCTCGGCTGGCGGAGCGCCCATCGCGGCGTTGCGCGAGTACATCGAAGGGCAGCGGCGGCCAGCACCGATGCGCTGACCCCGCCCTAAACGGCGGGGCTTGCGCGCTACGTCTCCCGGGTCAACATCGGGCAAACTGAGCCCATGGCAGAGTGGGACGCGCTGTGGTGCACGGTGGTCGGGATCGGAGCCGACGGGTGGCGGGGACTGTCGGCGACCGCGCGGCAGGCGGTGTGTTCCGCGGACGTGGTGGTGGGCAACAGTCGTCAGCTGCGACTCCTCGATGACACGGTGACCGCGAGAAGGGTGGAGTGGCCATCACCACTCCTGCCGGCGTTGCCCAGGCTGCTGGACGAGCACAAGCACCTCCGCCTCGCCGTGTTGGCGAGTGGCGATCCGATGTTCTTCGGGATCGGCTCGGCGCTGGTCGGTCTGCTGGGGCCGGAGAGGGTGCGGGTGCTGCCCACGCTGTCGTCGGTGTCGCTGGCGTGCGCTCGCCTGGGGTGGCCGGTACAGGATGTCGAAATCGTCAGCACCGTCGGGCGCCCGCTGGCGGTGCTGCATCCCGCGGTCCAGCCGGGTCGTCGGGTCCTGGTGCTGGCGGCGGAGCCGGACCTGGCCGACGCGGTGTGTGCGCTGCTGGTAGGGCGGGGCTTCGGGCCGAGTACCGTGACCGCGCTGACCCGGCTGGGGGGCCCGGATGAGCGGCTTGTGTCCGGTGTCGCACAGGAATGGACGGGCACCGCTCATGATCCACTGGCGATCGTCGCAATCGAATGCCGTGCCGGGGCGGGGGCTGTCCTGCTGGCCCGGTCCCCCGGTCTGCCCGACGAGGCGTTCGAGCATGACGGACAGATCACCAAGTGGGAGGTCCGAGCGATGGTGCTCGCCGCCCTGATGCCGGTCCCCGGGCGGCTGCTGTGGGATGTCGGAGCCGGGTCGGGCAGCGTGGGGATCGAGTGGATGCGTAGTCATCCGGCCTGTCGCGCGGTCGCGGTCGAGCCGCGGGAAGATCGCCGCTCGCGGATCTCCCGCAATGCCGAGCAGCTGGGGGTGCCCGCGTTGCGGGTGGTGGCAGGCCGCGCGCCGGAGGCGTTGGCTGGTCTGCCCGCACCGGACGCGGTGTTCATCGGCGGAGGCATCACCGAAGGCGGCGTGGTCGAGGCGTGCATGGCCGCCCTCGCTCCGGGCGGGCGCCTGGTCGCCAACGCCGTGACGGTGGAGTCGGAGGCGACGTTGGCGGGCTGGCACGCCAAGGTGGGCGGCACCCTGACCCGGATCGGGATCCAGCGGGCCGGGCCGGTCGGTGGCTTCACGGGATGGCGGCCCGCGATGCCGGTGACGCAGTGGAGCTGGTGGGAGGAACGAGGATGACGATCCATTTCATCGGTGCGGGGCCGGGTGCCGCGGATCTGCTGACGGTGCGCGCACAGCGCCTGCTGGCCTCCTCACCGGTGTGCCTGTACGCGGGCAGCCTGGTGCCGGAGGACGTCCTTGCCCTCTGTCCGGCCGGCGCGCGGCTGGTGGACACCGCCGAGCTGACCGTGGATGAGATCGTGGCCGAGCTCATCGCCGCGGACCGGGCCGGGCTCGATGTCGCCCGCCTGTGCTCGGGAGATCCGTCGATTTTCAGCGCGGTCGCCGAGCAGGCGCTCCGGCTGGACGCCGCCGGTGTGCCCTATGACATCACCCCGGGTGTGCCGGCGTTCGCCGCCGCCGCGGCGGCGCTGGGGCGGGAGCTGACGGTGCCCCGTGTCGGGCAGACGGTCATCCTGACCCGTACCGCGGCACGGGCGACACCGATGCCCGAGGGTGAGGATCTGGCCACCCTCGGCTCTTCGGGCGCGACCCTGGTGGTGCACCTGTCGGTACAGCGGATCGACGCCGTGGTGGCGGACCTGCTGCCCCGCTACGGCCCGGACTGCCCCGTGGCGGTGGTGGCCTACGCGAGCCGGGCCGACGAGGTCGTGCTGCGGGGCAGTCTCGGTGAGATCGCGGAGGCCGTCCGCGCGGCCGGCATCCGGCGGACGGCGGTGATCGTGGTGGGGCGGGTGCTGGCGACGGAGGGATTCCACGACAGCCACCTGTACTCCGCGGCTCGCCAGCGGGCCAGGGCCGGTTCCTGAGGGCCGGTTCCCACAGGACTCGCTCAGGACTCGCTCAGGAGGTCTCGCGGCGGACCAGGTAGGTGTCCATGATCCAGCCGTGGCGTTCACGCAGTTCCCGCTTGGTCCGGGCGATCTCCTCGGCGACGTCGCCCAGCGGCCCGGAGCGCAGTTCCTCCTCCGGTGTGCCGAGGTAGGCGCCCCAGTAGATGTGCAGGCCGGGGTCGTCGAGGTCGGCGGCGGCGAGCCCGGCGTCAAGCATGATCACCACGTTGTCCAAGCCGTCGGGCAGGCCTTGGGCGAGGCGGCGGCCGGTGGTGATGTGGATGGGTTCGCCGATGCGGTTGAGCGGAATGCGGTGGCGGGCGGCGAGGGCCTGCACGCTGGTGATGCCGGGGATGACCTGGTAGGTGAACTCCACCTGGCCGCGGGCGAGGATGCGGTCGATGACGCGCAGGGTGCTGTCGTACAGCGCCGGGTCGCCCCAGACGAGGAAGGCTCCGCGGCCGTCATCGGTGAGGTGGGTGCTGATCGCGGCCTCGAACAGTTCCGCGCGGCGCTCGTGCCAGTCCTCGACGGCTCCGGTGTAGGCCTCGGCCTGGCGGTCCCGGGGTGGTTCGGGGATCCGGACCACCTGGTAGTCCCTGTCGCGGATGTAACGGTCGCAGATCTCCCGCCGCAGGGCGAGCAGGCTGTCCTTCTCGTCACCCTTGTCGACGACGAAGAAGACGTCCGTGACGTTGAGGGCGTTGATGGCCTGGATCGTGATGTACTCCGGGTCGCCGGCGCCGATTCCGATCACAAGGATCTCCCGCATGCCTGCCGCCTTCCTTGTCGCCGCAGGGCCGCCGCAGGCGCACGGCCGTCGTTAGGGTCGTGGCGTGAGGGTACTGATCCTGGGCGGTACCGCCGAGGCCCGCGCGCTCGCCGACGCCTTACACGGCCGGGACGGTTGCCAGGTGATCTCGTCGCTGGCGGGCCGGATCAGCCGGCCCACGCTGCCGCGGGGTGAGGTCCGCGTCGGTGGGTTCGGCGGGGTCGATGGGCTGGTGGGCTACTTGCGCGCCGCTGCCGTCGACGTGCTGGTGGACGCGACCCACCCGTTCGCGGCGATCATGTCCGAGCACGCGGCACAGGCCGCCGCGGTGACCGGGACCCGCCTGCTCGCGTTGCGTCGACCAGGGTGGTCGGCTCGTACGGGTGACCGATGGCTCCACGTGCCCGACATCACGCAGGCGGCGCGGGCGGCGGCGGGTCTTCCCGGGCCTGGATGCGTGTTCGTCACCACGGGCCGGCGAGGTCTGGACGCCTACGCCGACGACAGCCGGCACGGCTACCTCATCCGCACGGTCGACCCGCCCACCGAGGCACTGCCGGCGCGGCACACCGTGGTGCTGGACCGGGGTCCCTACACCGTCGAGGGTGAGACGGCGCTGATGACCGGGCACGGGGTGATCGCGCTGGTGACCAAGAACAGCGGCGGACCGCTGACCGCGGCCAAACTCACCGTGGCGCGCCACCTCTCCATCCCCGTGATCATGATTGATCCGCCTGTCCCACCGGCCGGCGTCCGTTGGGCCGCCACAGCGGCGGAGATCGTCAGTCTGCTGGATAACGGCGCGGGGTGAAGACTCGGGGACGACCGTCCGGGCCGGTCCCGACCTGGGTCTGCGACGATCCGACGATCACCAGGCAGCGCATGTCGATCGAGCCGGTGTCGAGGTCCGCCAGCGTGGTGACCCAGACAGCCTGCTCCGCGGTGCCGACAGCCCGGCCGACAATCACCGGGGTGCCGGCGTCGCGGTGGCGCAGCAGCAGGTCACGGGCCTCGTCGAGCTGGTGGCGCCGCGCCCGGGACGCCGGGTTGTAGATCGCGATCACCAGATCGGCGCGGGCCAGGGCCTCCAGCCGCCGGCCGATCACCGCCCACGGCTTGAGGCGGTCGGACAGCGAGATGGTGGCGAAGTCGTGGCCGAGGGGCGCGCCGACGGCGGCGGCGACCGCCTGCGCGGCGGTGATGCCGGGAAGGACACCGACCGCCACGGTGGTGTAGCGGGGCTGGGCGGCGGCCTCCAGCACAGCACTCGCCATCGCGAAGACCCCGGGGTCGCCGGAGGAGACGACCGCGACCCGATGGCCCCGGCAGGCAAGGTCGAGCGCGAACTCGGCGCGTTCGGCCTCGACCCGGTTGTCGGAGGCGTGCCGCTGCTGCCGCGGGTTGGCCGGAACCCGTTCGATGTACGGGCCGTAGCCGACGAGGTGCTCCGCGGCCGACAGGGTCGCATGGGCCTGCGGAGTCAGCCAGTCCCGGCCGCCCGGACCCAGCCCCACCACGTCGACCCGCCCGGTGCGCGCGCCCGGGGCGCCGGCAGCGACCGGATCCGGCGCGGCGGAGCCAGCACCCGCCGGCGCCGTGGAGAGCGTGGAGACCGCGGAGACCGTGGATGCCGATCTGGCGGGTGCTGGTGCGGATGCCTGGGCCCCGGGCACCACCACCATCGCCATGTAGGGAACTTTGCCCGAACTCACCTCGTCCAGCGGGAGCATCCGCTGGTCGGTGGTGGAGGCCCGTTCCACGTAGTAGGCGTCATCGAGGCGGCCTGCCTGCCTCACCGCATCGCGGATGTCCGCGAAGTGGCGGCTGACCTTGAGGATGGCCGCCGCATCGGTGTCCCGCAGGCGGCGGGCGAGCTCGCTGCCCGGCAGCGTGCCGGGCAGCACGGTCAGCACCTCGTCGCCCTCGACCAGCGGGACACCCGTCGCGGACGCGGCTGCGCTGACCGAGGTGACCCCCGGCACGATCACGGCGTCGAACCGGCTGGCAAGACGTTTGTGCATGTGCATGTAGGAGCTGAAGAACAGCGGGTCGCCCTCGGCGAGCAGCACCACGTCACGGCCGGCGTCGAGATGAGCCGCGAGCCGGTCGGCCGCCTGGGTGTAGAAATCGGCCATCGCACCCGCGTAGCCGCCGGGATGGCCGGTGGTCTCGGTGGTGACCGGGTAGACCAGCTGCTCCTCGATCTGCCCCGCCCGCAGGTAAGGCTCGGCGATCGCCCGCGCGATCGAGCGGCCGTGCCGCGCGCTGTGGTAAGCGACCACATCGGCCGCGGCGATCAGCCGAGCGGCCTTCACCGTCACCAGCTCCGGGTCCCCCGGCCCGAGCCCGACCCCGTAGAGGGTGCCCCGGGCCCCGCCGTCCCGCCGGTTCGTGCTCGTGGCGTCCAGCGTGCTCACTCCGCCTCACTCGCGATCGCGTTCACCGCGGAGACGGCCAACGCGCTGCCCCCGCGCCGGCCGTGCACGGTCAGGAACGGCAGGCCGCTGTCGGCGAGCGCGCGCTTGGACTCGGCGGCACCGATGAAGCCCACCGGCAGGCCGAGGATCGCGGCCGGCCGGGGCGCGCCATCGGCGATCAGTTCCAGCAGCCGGAACAGGGTCGTCGGCGCGTTGCCGATCGCGACGACCGCGCCGTCCAGGTACTCGCCCCACAGCTCCGCCGCCGCGGCCGAGCGGGTGGTGCCGGCCGCGGCGGCCAGCCCGGCCGTCCGGGGGTCCCGCAGCGTACAGATGACCGGATTGTCCGCTGGCAGGCGGGACCGGGTGATGCCGCTGGCCACCATCTGCGCGTCGCACAGGATCGCGGCGCCCGCGCGCAGCGCGGCCCGCGCCGCGGCCACGGCACCCGGTGCGTAGTCCACGTCGCGGATGAGATCGACCATGCCACAGGCGTGGATCATGCGGACCACGACCTGCGCCACGTCGGTGGGAAACGGTGACAGGTCCGCTTCGGCCCGGATCGTGGCGAACGAACGCCGGTAGATCTCCGCTCCGTCGCGGATGTAGTCAGTCGTCACTGAACACGTACCCCTCATCGGTCGCGATGACGTCGATCCGCGTGTCCGCCGGCCGGCCGCAGCGCCGCCGGCAGCCGCTGAAGTGTGCGTGCCGGCCAGGCCAGCGTCCCGCGGCGGCAGCGGCATCGGTCTGGACGTCGGCCAGCGCGCTGGTGCAGCCGGGTGTGCCGGTGCAGGCCGAGAGCCAGTACCACGGCGACGTGTCGTCCACACCGAGCCCGAGGTCCGCCGCTGCCGCGGCGAACTCCTCAGGGTCGGGCAGGTCAGGCAGCACGATGCCGCGCCAGGGCGTCACCCGCAGCCCGCGGGGGCCGGCGTGCCGCGCCAGCAGGGTGGCCTGGGCGGATGACAGCCGCCCGAGCGGGGCCAGCGCCACCAGCGCTGTTCCTCCGTCGATCTGCTCCACCAGCCCGGCGGGACGCAGCCGCGGGGGTAGCACGTCCCGGCCCGCCGGGACCTCGAATCCGCCGGGTGCCAGGGCGCGACGCGCGACCACGCTGATCCCGCCGGTCAGCTCGGCGACCCGCCACGCCGCGCTGTTCTGGACCGCCCGCTCGGCCAGGAACGACTCCGCGAAGGCGAGCGCGGTCGGAACCACCGCCGCCCGGGGCACTGAGAACCCGCACACCGACGCCGTCCGGGCCGTGAGGACGAGGG
>NZ_CAKJTR010000162.1:0-10596 GCF_917627355.1 Protofrankia sp. Cj3
GCATCGTCCACGAAATAGATCCCGTCGCTCCCCAGCGGACCCCGCCGGTCACAGACGAGCCGAACAAATCCGACGAGTTCGGCAACCGTCGCGAAAAGCTCGTCGGGCCGGCCGTCCACGATGAGTATGTCGTTGCTTGAGCCATGGGCCTTCAGTAGTTCGAACTTCACGCCAGCCCTCCTGTCTCGATGTATGGCTCAGTGTAGTGTGACGTAACGCGACAACCCGGAACGGGGTAATCGGCGCGGCGCCCCGCTCCGCGGGCAGCGCGGAGCGGGGCCACAACCGGAACAACACAACAAACCGGAACGGCGCCATAACCGGAACGGGACCGTTCGCGGGACAAGCCCCGACGGGGCCGGCACGGGCTCCGCTGCCGGTGGCTGGCATACTGCCAGCGGGTGGCACACAGGCGAAGCAACGAGGACGCGACGGCCAGGGCACTTGAAGCGGTGCTGCCCGAAGGTGCGGCAATCACCGATCCGGATCTTCTTGTCTCCTATCGTCATGATCAGGCGACCGGGGCGGACGCCGGGCAGCCGGCCGTCGTCGTCTTCCCGCGTACCACCGGACAGGTCCAAGCGGTCATGCGGATCGCGCACTCCCGCCAGGTGCCGGTGGTCCCCCGCGGCGCCGGCTCCGGGCTTTCCGGCGGAGCCAACGCGACCGACGGCTGCATCGTCTTGTGTCTCGACCGCATGGACAGGATCCGCGAGATGCGCCCCGCCGACGGATACGCGGTCGCCGAACCCGGAGTGATCAACCAACGGCTCCGCGACGAAGCCAGCACGCATGGTCTGCTGTACGCGCCCGACCCGGCTTCACGGGAGTGGTGCACGATCGGCGGCAACATCGCCACGAACGCCGGTGGCCTGTGTTGCGTGAAGTACGGCGCCACCCGCGACGCCGTGCTCGGCCTCGAAGTCGTGCTGGCTGACGGGCGCGTCACCAGCATCGGGCGTCGCGGCATCAAGGGGGTGGCCGGCTACGATCTGGTCGGGCTGTTCGTCGGCAGCGAGGGCACGCTCGGCATCGTCACCCAGGCCAGGCTGCGGCTGCGTCCACTACCACCACCACCGCCGACCACCGCCGTCGCGCTGTTCCCCGACCTCGTCAGCGCCGGCCGAGCGGTCGAGGCCATCATGCTGACGACCACGCCATCGCTGCTGGAGCTTATGGACGCGACGACGTTGGCAGCGGTCGAACGCTTCCAGCCGATGGGGCTGGACACCTCGGCGGCTGCGCTGCTCATCGCGCAGAGCGACTTGCCGGGACATGCCGGTGAACGCGAAGCCGACGCCATCCTCAGCGCGTACGATGCCGCTGGTGCCACTGAAAGCTACCGTTCGCGGGACGCTGAGCAGGCCGACGCGCTGCTCACCGCTCGTCGGCTCGCCTTCCCCGCGCTCGAGCGGCTAGGCGCCTGGCTGCTCGACGACATCGCGGTGCCACGCTCGCGCCTCACCGAGACGATCAGCGGTATCGAACGGATCGCCGCTGACCGCGAGGTCGTCATCGGTACGTTCGGCCATGCGGGGGACGGAAACCTCCACCCGACGATCGTCTACCCGCACGACGATCCCGATGCCGCCCACCGTGCGTTCGCGGCGTTCGACGACCTGCTCCGGCTGGCGCTGCGAGCCGATGGGACGGTCACTGGCGAACACGGCGTCGGTCTGATCAAACGCCATGTCCTCGCCGACGAGCTGGACCTCGTCGCCCAGTCACTGCACGACACCGTGAAACACGCGCTCGATCCGGGCGGGATTCTCAACCCGGGCAAGGCGCTGCCGTTGCGCCGGTAGTCCCGCTGCCCAGCGGCTCGGCGACCGGCCGCGGGGCTACCGGCACACGCACGATCCCAGCCGAGCTCCCACCAGATGACGATTATCCCCAGCGCACCGGCCGGGGCCGGTGGCATCTCTCGCCGGGGCTGCCAGCGCAGACCGGTCAGGCTGCCGCGCGGGCCAGCGCGGCCTTTTCAGCGGCTTCCCGCGACTGCGTGGCGAGCGGGACGAGGTCAGCCATGGCCGGGTTGACCGCAGCCCTCGTCAGTTCGACGTGGATGAAGCTGATGTCGGTCGCGCCGAGCGCCCCGAAAATATGCCGGAGGTAGGGCTCCTGGTAGTCCTTGCCCTCCTGGGGGGTGCCCGGCCCGTACGCTCCGCCGCGGGCGGTGATGACCGTGACGGGCTTGCCGGTGAGGATACCGGGGCCGCCCGTCATGCTGACTGTGCGCCCAACGACGATGACGCCGTCGATCCATGCCTTGAGGGTCGATGTGATCGACCAGTTGTACATCGGGACGGACACGACCAGGTTGTCGGCCGCCTCGAGCTCACCGATGAGCTCCTCACGGGCCTGCCAGGCCGCGGCCTGCTCCGCCGTCCGCGCCTCGTCCGGCGTCATCGAAGCGGACACGGCGTCCCAGCTGAGGTGGGGAGGCTGCGTGATAGACAGGTCACGGTGAATGATGCTGCCACCGGGGTGGCTGTCGGCCCAGGCAGCGGCGAACTGGCCGGCGACGGCCCGGGAGGCCGAGCCTGGGCTCACGCTTGAGTCGATGTGCAGAAGCGTGGACACATGATCTCCTTGTCAGGACGGATGAATGCGCCACCAAACTATAGCAATACATAATTATCTGTGTTGACACGCATCGTACAGGAAGACCGTCTCAGACCGCGAACAGTAGGATCGGACGAGTGGAGTACGCAGATGCGCAGGCTGGAGCGACGGAGCCTGCGGTCACACTGCCGGAAGAGCTTCACAAGGACCTCGGCTGGCTGCTAGGCCAGGCTCTGCACGGGTTCCTGCTGGCGGCGCAGACCGCGGTCGGGGAGTTTCCCGGCGGGCTACGGGGGTTCCAGGTACTCTCGGCCACTGCCGGCGGGTGCGAGCGCAACCAGCTTGAGGTCGCCCGCCGCCTCGGTGTCGACCGTTCCGTCATGGTTCGCTTGGTCGACGACCTCGAACGCGGCACGCTGGTCAGACGCTGCCCCGATCCAGCCGACCGACGGGCCCGCATAGTTCGCCCGACCGAGGCCGGCCTCGCCCGGCTCCGCGATGTGACCGCGCGCCTGCGCCTGGCCGAGCAGCAGCTCCTGGCACCGTTGACCGCCCAGGAGCAGATCAGTTTTTCCGACGCGCTGCGACGCGTGGTCGCGGGCGTCCTCAGCGCGGGCGTGCCGCCGGTACCAGATCCGGTAGCCGCCCAGGGGCCATGCCCCGGGGCAACTGCCTGACCAGTACCCCCAGCCCCGCGGTGCCGCGGCTCCTCGCGCGCCGCGGCACCTGTCGCCGGTCGCTCTGAAACAGCCAGCCAAGACGGTAGTGTGAGATGAGAGACATTATCCGCTGCCGCCATGGGAGACGGGATGAGCCTGAACCCGATCGAAACCGCTGTGCTTCTCATCGAGTTCCAGAACGACTTCACGACCGACGGCGGCGCGCTGCACAGCGCGGTGGCGGATGTGATGAAACGGACCGGCATGCTCGACAACGCGGTCGCCGCCGCCGAACAGGCCCGGCAGGCAGGTGCCACGATCATCCATGCGCCGATCTCGTTTGCCAAGGGCTATGGCGAGATTAGCCCGAAGCCCTACGGCATCCTCGCCGGGGTGGTGGCGAGCAACGCCTTCGTCAAGGACTCGTGGGGCGCCCGGATCGTCGCGGGCCTCACGCCCGCCGCAGGTGACATCATCGTCGAGGGCAAGCGCGGCCTGGACACGTTCATGAGTACAAACCTCGACTTCATCCTGCGGAGCAGAGGAATCAGAAATGTCGCGCTTGGCGGCTTCCTGACCAACTGTTGTGTGGAGTCCACGATGCGGACCGCGTACGAGAAGGGTTTCAACGTCTTCACGCTCACCGACTGCGTCGCGGCGACCTCCCAGGAAGAGCATGACAACGCCATCGCCAATGATTTTCCGATGTTCTCGCATCCGGTTACATCCAAGGAATTCGTCGCCTCGCTCGGCGCCAGGGGCGAAACGGCTACCGACGCCAGCCGGGGCTGCCCGACCTGAACCGCGCAGCCGGGCCGCTCACGCTCCGGATACGGTCCCGGCTCGGTCGGCTCTCACGGGTTTCCATCGGGATCGCGCGGGTATCTCCTCGGTTTTTACCGAAGGGCTTGAAGCGGTCCGGCCCGGCCACGGGCCGGATGCGGGGGCCATGGTGCCGTCAGAGCAGGGATCGGCCACCAGAACATAGGTTGATCGTGACCGCCGAAGCCGAGCGTCTGGCCGGTCAGGCGTAATCCGGGAGGATCCGAACATCATTGTCGAGCGTTCCACCGGTACAGGTCCCGTCAACCCGTATTCGGTAAGCACGGAACACCAGCGCAGCCGGACCGCCGTTACCGGGACGGCGACGGCGCTCCCGACGGAATTGGCACAGATGTTCGACGCCGGCGGTACCACCGGGGCACTGATGCGTGACCTGGACTGGGCCGCGACACCGATCGGTTCCCCGTGGGCCTGGCCACCGAGCCTGCGGACAGCCATCGGCATCTGCCTGTCATCCCGGTTCCCCATAGTGATCTTTTGGGGACCGCAGCTGGTGAAGATTTACAACGATGCCTACTTGTCAATGCTCGGTGCCAAACATCCGGGCGCGATGGGCCGCCCAGCCGAGGCCGTGTGGACGGAGATATGGGATGCGGTAGGCCCTATGTTGACCGCGGTGCTGGCCGGGGAGGGAGCTTCCCTCTACCAGGACGAAATGCTTCCCATGAATCGGCACGGATATCGGGAAGAATGCTATTTCACCTTCTCTAACAGCCCACTGCGGGACGAATCAGGTCGAATCGGCGGTATATTCAGCGCGTGTACGGAGACGACCGCGCAGGTGGTCGGCGCGCGTCGGCTGCGGACACTGCGCTCCCTGGCATCCGGTACGAACGGGGCACGGACCACCCCGGAAGTTCTGGAACGGGCGGCAACGGTGCTCGGCGAGGCCTGGGCCGATGTCCCGTTCGCGCTGCTCTATCTGGCTGATGTTCCGGCTCATCCGGCTGATGCTCCGGCTGATGGCTGGGCTGAACCCGGCCCCGGGCCCGCCCTCCGCCTCATAGCCGGAGCGGGCACGGAGGACATCAAGGCGGCTGGTACCGCGTTGGTCGCCAAAGCACGTACCGCGTTCGACAGGGACGAACCAGCCCTTATCGACGGACTGACAGTGCCCTTGCCACAACTCGGTGTCGCCAGCCAGGCGCTCATCGTGCCGCTGCAGGCCATCGGCGCGCGCGGAGTCCTCGTCGCGGGGGTGAGCCCCCAGCGCCCGTGGGACGAGGACTACCGTAGTTTCTTCACCCTCGCCGCCGATCAGATCACCAGTTCGATGTCGAACGCGGTCGCATACACGGCAGAACGCGATCGCGCGATTGCCCTGGATGAACTCATCGCGGCGAAGACGACTTTCTTCGCCAACATCAGCCATGAATTCCGCACACCGCTGACGCTGTTGCTGGGCCCGGCACAGGACGCCCTCGTGGACGAGAGGTTCCCGCTCACGGGCATACAGCGCGAACGGGTCGAACTGATCCGCCGCAATGCGCTACGGCTGCTCCGGCTCGTCAACAACCTGCTGGACTTCGCCCGGATCGAAGCCGGCCGCCTGGAGCCCCAGTATGAGCCCGTCGATCTGGCGGGCCACACGGCAGAGCTGGTGAGCATGTTCCAAGCCGCTGCGGAGAGGGCCGGGCTCACCCTGACGATGGACTGCCCGCCGTTACCCGAGCCGATATGGATCGACCGTGACCAATGGGACAAAATCGTCATCAACCTCCTGTCAAACGCCATCAAATTCACTCTGCACGGCGGCATCACCGTCTCGGTAGCGGCGGTGCGTGAAGGCTCGGCCAGCTGGGCCGAACTGACGGTCACCGATACCGGCATCGGCATTGACCCGGCCGAGCAGGACCGGCTGTTCGAGCGGTTCCGCCGTGTCCCGCATGCCGGCGGACGCTCGCACGAAGGAGCCGGCATCGGGCTCGCGCTGGTCGCCGAACTCACTGCCCTGCAGGGCGGCACGGTGACCGTCTCGAGCGCGCTGGGAGCGGGTAGCACCTTCACCGTCCGGCTGCCGTTCGGTCATACCCACCTCCCCACCGACAGGGTCATCCCCACCGAACCGGCTGAACGGGCGCCCACGCACCCCGCTGCCCTCACCGGGTCTGTCGATGGGCTCCTCGCCGAGGCGATGCGGTGGTCCAACCGGCCGCAGCCCGGCGTCGTCGACGTCGCTAGCAGCACCGGCAGCACCGGTGACAACACAGGTGCGGCGGAAGAAAAGGATCGGTCCGCTCGCCCCACTGCCGCGCACCCGCGCCCGGACAGCGCTACCGGCCAGCCGCGGGTACTGGTCGTGGACGACAACGCGGACATGCGCGACTACCTCATCACGCTGTTGTCCAGCGACTATGACGTGACGGCCGCCGCCAACGGGACAGCGGCGCTCCAGCAGATCCGGGACACGCCACCGGACCTGGTACTCACCGACATGATGATGCCGGAGGTGGATGGCTTCGCGCTGCTCGCGGCCATCCGCGCGGACGCTTCAACGGTGCATCTGCCGATAGTCGTACTGTCGGCACGCGCGGGGGAAGACGCCGCGGTCACCGGGCTGGAGGCAGGGGCGGATGACTACCTGACCAAACCGTTCTCGGTCGCGGAACTGCGAGCACGGGTGCGGGCGAACCTGGAGCTGGAGCGGGCCCGGCAGGTGAGCGCGCACTACCTGCACCTTCTCGACGATTTCCCGCTGCTGATCTGGCGGTCCGGCACCGACGGCGGATGCGACTACTTCAACAACACCTGGCTTTCGTTCACCGGCCGCACGGTTCAGCAGGAGCTGGGATACGGCTGGGCCGAAGGCGTGCACCCGGCGGATCTCGACCGTTGCGTCGCGCTCTACCGCGAGGCCTTCAACGACCGGAAGCCGTTCGAAACAGAGTACCGGCTGCGTCATGCGGACGGCGGTTACCGGTGGATACTCGATGTCGGCCGCCCCATCTTCGACCTGGCGGGCCGATTCACCGGTTACATCGGCTCCTGCCTGGACCTCACCGAACGGCGACGAGCCGAGGAAGCGGTGCGGACGGCGGCGGTGATCGAACAGTCGGCTGCCCGCGAGCACCGGATCGCCGCCGAACTCCAGCGGAGCTTGCTGCCCGCGACGTCCTTTGTCCACGGCGCGCTGCGGACCGCTGTGTATTACCGCGCCGAAGGCGAGACCGAGGTCGGCGGGGACTGGTACGACGTGATCGAGCTCGGCGCCGGCCGGATCGCGCTCGTGATCGGCGACGTGATGGGCCGTGGCGTGCGTGCCGCAGCCGTCATGGGACAGCTGCGCGCGGCGGTACGTGCCTACGCCCGCCTCGACCTGGCCCCAGCGGACGTGCTTGAGCTGCTCGACGGCGTCGTCCGCGACCTGACCCAGGACTCGATCGTGACCTGTGTCTACGCCGTGTACGACCCGCTCAAGCACTCTCTGGCCTTCGCCAGCGCGGGGCATCTCCCCCCGCTGCTCGTCGACCCGGCAGGGACCGTTCGCCCGCTGACCGCGGGATCGGGGCCACCGTTGGGTGCCGATCTGCCGGAATTCACCGAACAGCGGGTCGCCCTCCCCCCGGGCGCCATGCTGGCTCTCTACACCGACGGGCTGGTCGAGCAGCGCGGCCGTGACATCGACGCCGGCATCGACAAACTCCGCGAGCACCTGGCCGGCTCCCGCGACATCCCGCTGGACGCGCTGCCAGATCGCCTCGTCGACCGGATGCTCCCCGGCGCCCAGGACGACGACATCGCGCTGCTGCTCGTCCAGGCGTCGCCATCGCCATTACCGTCGGTGAATGGCGGCCAGCCCATGCTGCACATGGAGATCAGCGGCAGCGTCCAGAGCGTGCGGGACGCCCGCCAGGCCGCCGCCGCGGCGCTGGCGTCGTGGCGGATCCCACCCAAACGTGCCGCTGACGTCGTTCTTGCCGTCAGTGAACTCGTCACCAACGCCGTCCTGTACGGGGAAGTGCCCATGGACCTGCGGTTACGGCCAGCCGGGCACGAGTTGATACTCGACGTCCGCGACGCCGCGAGCACCTTGCCACAGCGGCTGCGAGCGACCGCGGACGACGAACACGGCCGCGGCGTCCACCTCGTCTCACTGATCGCGGATCGCTGGGGAGCGCGCAACACCGACGACGGTAAATCCGTCTGGTGCACCTTCACGATCAACCAGTCATAAAACCGTCATCGGCGCCCGGCAGCGGCTATGACTACCTACGAAGGTACGGTTCTCCGCCGCCTTATACCCCACCGATGTGGTAGTCGAATTGCCTCGGCACCCAAGGAACCCGGAACGATTCAGTCCCAGCTCCTCGCCGAAACGATCACAAGCACTAGCGACGGCGGGCAGGAAGACAGACACCAGACAACCGAGGGGCCACGATTGTGGCCATGAGTATCGAGTCGCTCCGCACCGTCCGCGACCACCTCTCGGAGTTCGTCGACCGCGTCGAGCGCCAGCACGAACGGATCGTGCTGACCCGCAACGGCCACGCCGCCGCCGTCCTGATCAGCCCCGAAGACCTCGCCCAGCTGGAAGAGACCATCGACGTCCTGCGCGATCCACAGGCACTGGCGGACATCCGTGAAGCCAACCAAGCCTACGCCAGCGGCGACGTCCTGCGCGGCACCGCCGCCGTACGCGACCTGCTCAGATGAACGACAGCGACTACGAGCCCGTCCTCGCCCCACCCGCCCGGCGCGCGCTCGCCGCCCAGCTACCCGAGGCGGTCACGACCGCTGCCGTCGAGTTCCTCACCACCGCTCTGGTCACCGCCCCCTCGCAGAGCCGGCAAGGCTCTGCGCTTCGACCTCGACGGAATCTGGTCAGCCCAACGAGGCACCTACCGCGTCCTCTACCGCATCAACGAAGACAAACGCGAAGTCGTCCTCCTCCGGATCGAACACCGCCGAGATGCCTACCGGCCGCTGTGACCTTGTAGGCACCGGACCAAAACTGTCCGCCTGTCCGCCTCAACCGAACAAATTCATCCGTGGCGACCCAAGCACCGCAACAGGCGCGCCAGCCCTGACTGCCGAGCACACGAACGCCAGCGACGTCATCGGTCATCCGTCAGGCGCTCCGGGCGTGGCTCGACGTCTCGTAGCCGTCGACGTCCCACAGCGCTGTGGGGTCGCGGCCAAGCAGATCGGGACTGGCACGGACCGGTCACCGCCGATCGTGGTACGCTTCCACGCCTTCGGACGACGTCACCGCAAGCCAGCGACCTTCATCAGGCGCCACACCCGCTTGGACAACAGGAAGTGACCGACCACGGCTAGGCCGGCACGGACGCGGCGCACACCGGGGTTGCCACGCCCCTCACGGTAAATCTTCATGATCATGGTGGTTTCGGTGGTGTCGTCGCGGGAGCGCTGACTGCGCTGGCCACAGCGCCAGGCGTAGTAGCCGGAGCGGGACACAGCCAGCTCGGCACACATGAACGTAACGAGGAATTCGTCGGAGGCAGCCCAGTCCGCGCCCACTCACCATGCGCGACCGCACGTCGCACGGTATCCTGGCAGCTACCTGGGCCGGACTCCCACAGATCATTCTTCTCGTGCCGGCCATGCCCTTTCGCGACGATATCGCTCCAACAACGAGAAGTTCGGACTTTCATCGCTAATTTCGGAGGATTCAACCACTGCTCCAGAAGCGTCACTTCTCAAAGAAGAGACCAATATTCCATACTCATACACCGCTTCAAATTGAACGTTCCCATCCTCGTCGAACTCCCGCAACGGTCCGTGAAGCACGTTCTCCCAGAAATAGGACTCGCCCTTCAGAGCTCCCGATGGATACCAGTCCCTCGCAGGCCCCGCTTGCATCCCCTGACGATAACTAATCTCTGAGAATCCATGACCGGGCACCTCTTCATATCCAATGCCCGTAAAAAGAACACCGCGATAAGTGTATATCAGATCTTCATCGAAATCGAGCTCCGAATCCTCTACCCTCGCCACACCAGATTCATCGCTTCCACTCATGGGATTTCCTCCGCGCCTCGAGTTAGAACCACACAGTTAGGACACCGAGCAATCGGCATGCCCTGCCCAGCACCCCGAAGACGTAGATTATATATCAGGAAGTCCTCGACGTCAGCATCCAACCTCGCCCAAAGACCTTGATTAAGTGCATTTATTTCAGAATGAGCACCCGGGGTACCCTTCCCCGCCGCATGGGGCCCCTCAAATTCATTGAGGCGCGCTTGGAGCTCAGGGTAAAGCGGCTCAGGAATGCCAGTATTTTGACCGAAAAAGATTTCCCCTGTTTGTTTGTCTATCACTCCCGTAAGCACCGGTCCACGCTGTCGAATAGACTGATACTCAGAGCTCGTACGATCCGTAATCGAATAATAACGATCTTGCACCGCTTTCCGCAACCTGGCAGCAAGGTCATCATCACGATTCGGGTTTCCGTCGTCGGGGGAGGCGGGGGATGTCGGTGGGGCGGGTGGGTTGCCGTCACCGGGCGGGCGCCCCTTGCCACCGGCGGCAGCAGGATCAGGATCGGGCCCGTCCGGCACACAGGTAG
>NZ_CAKJTR010000163.1:0-10577 GCF_917627355.1 Protofrankia sp. Cj3
GGGGCGGTGCGATCGTTGTTCCGTTCAACCGGGGCCTCGTGAGGGGCACCGGCGGGGACAGCGCGGTGAAGCGCGGTGGAGATGGAACGGAAGGGCAGGTGGCCTGGCCAGATGGCACGGGATGCCGGACGTCGTGGCGACCCGCCGCAGCCACCGGAACCGCTGGCGGTAGAGGTGATCGACAGCCACTGCCATCTTGACATCATGGGTGGTGATGTGGCGCATGCGGTTGCCGTGGCGCGCGCTGTCGGCATCCGGCGGATGGTCAGCGTGGGGATCGACCTGGCGACCAGCCGTTGGCAGGCGCGGGCCGCGGCCGAGCATCCCGATGTGTACGCGGCGGTCGCGATCCACCCGAACGACGCCGCCGACGGTGTCGACGAACAGACGTTCGCGGAGATCGCCGAGTTGGCCACCATGCCGAAGGTACGGGCGGTTGGCGAGACCGGTCTGGACTACTACCGCACGCCGCCCGAGCGGCACGCCGCCCAGCAGGAGAGCTTCCGCCGTCACATCGCGATCGCCAAGCGGACCGGCCGTACCCTCATGATCCATGACCGGGAGGCGCATGACGACACGCTGCGCATCCTCGCCGAGGAAGGCGCGCCGGACCAGGTGGTCTTCCATGCCTTCTCCGGCGACGCGGTCATGGCGAAGAGCTGCGCGGACGCCGGTTACGTGATGTCGTTCGCCGGTAACCTGACTTTCAGGAACGCGGGTAACCTGCGGGACGCCGCCGCCGTCGCCCCTCGTGACCTGCTCCTCGTCGAGACCGACGCGCCGTTCCTGACACCGGAGCCGTGGCGGGGCCGGCCGAACAGCCCGTATCTGGTACCGCTGACGTTGCGGGCGCTCGCCGCTGCCCGCGGCGAGGATGTCGACACACTCGCCGCGGCGGTAGCCGCCACGTCTGAGCGGATGTTCGGGCCCTGGTAGGCCCCGGCCACGTTGCCCGGGAGGCAGGCTTCGGAGGCGACGGGCTGCTGACGCCGGTCGCTGTGCGTGCTATCGCTGACGATCTGGGTGTGCGACCGGCAAAACGGTGGGGCCAGAACTTCCTCGTCGACCCGAACACGGTCCGCCGCTTGGTGCGTCTGGCTGCGGCCGGATCCGATGAGACGGTCCTGGAGATCGGTCCTGGGCTTGGTTCGCTGACTCTCGGGCTGCTTGCGGCCGCGGGCCGCGTCGTCGCGGTCGAGGTGGACACGCTGCTTGCCGAGGCCCTGCCGGCGACTGCCACGGCCCGGCTCGGCCCGGCTGTGGCGTCCCGGCTGACCGTCGTGGCCGCCGACGGGCTACGTCTCGTTCCCGCGGACCTGCCCGGTGACCCACCGGATGTCCTCGCCGCGAACCTGCCGTACAACGTGGCGGTGCCGCTCCTGCTCGGTGTTCTTGAACGCTTCCCGTCGATTGGGCGGGGGCTGGTCATGGTGCAGGCTGAGGTCGCGGACCGGCTGACCGCGGCGCCGGGCGGCCGGGTGTACGGCGTGCCGAGCGTGAAGGTCGCCTGGTACGCCTCGGCGCGCCCGGCCGGCGCGGTGCCGCGCGCGGTGTTCTGGCCGCGGCCGAACGTCGACTCATCCCTGGTCGCGTTCACCAGGCGCGAGGTTCCAGGGCCGCCGGAACTGCGCGGGTCTGTGTTCGCCGCGGTGGACGCGGCCTTCGCGCAGCGCCGCAAGACCCTGCGGACGGCGCTTGGCGGTTGGGCGGGCTCGTCCGCCGAGGTCGACCGCCTGGCCCGAGCCGTGGGGGTCGACCCGTCCGCCCGCGGCGAGACCCTGGACGTCACGGACTTCACCCGCCTCGCCGTCGCCCGGTCCGTTGACCCACCCGCCTGCGGTGGCTGATCTGGGCCGCTGTGTTCCGAGTTTGCGGTGGGTCAAGTGTCCTGCGGTGTCAGCCCGGTCATATTGTTCCATCGCTGCCGTCGGGTCAGGGTGGAAGTAGGTGCGTTCGTGTCCGGAGACGCAGAGCTGTCCGAAGATACCGGACCGTCGGCCGTGGGGGGCGGCTGGACGCTGCTTCCCTGGGACGGTGACCCTGGATCTGATCGGTCGTCTGTTGCCGCGGCCACGGCGGGCCCGCCCACCCGGCATCGACGGCTGCGGCGGTCCAGCGGCGCTGGCGGCGGCAGGCGGGCGGGGGCCAGGGCTGCCATAGGCCTGTGCGGGTTTGGCGCGGTCCTCGGCATTGTTCTCGTGGTGGCTGGTCACCGTCCGGATGAAATGGCGGATCAGCCGGTCGCCGGCGTGCGCTCAGAGCGCCCCGAGGCGATCGACAACCAACCCCGGTTGCCGACGTCGGTGGATGCTGGACCCTCCATCGCTGCGGGTGGGACTACGTCGGCTGTGACCGCGCCCGCTAGCGGCCCGGTCTCCCAGGCTGCGACTGTGGTCCGGTCTGCCGGGCCGACGTCGGTCTCAGCGGCGCCGGCCACGACGCCGGCCGCTGGGGTCCAGTCGTCTGCACCGGTACCGGGCATGACCGTGTTGCTGCCCTCCGCCCAACCGTCCTCCACCCTGTTGCTCGCCCCGTCATGCCGCGCCGGTCGTGGCCACGGGCATCAGACACCCGACTGCCAGATCGGCTGAGAATTCCTGGTCGCCCGACGGGGTGGAAATGTCGGACCAGACACCTATCCTGAACATATGTTCGAATCGTCTGATGGGTGTGCCGACCCAGGCCCGGCTGGTCCAGGCCCGGCGACCGCCCTCGACCTCGACGGCGTGGACATCGAGGGGCTGGACGCGTCCACCTGCCTGACCCTGATGGCCACCATCACCCGCCAACGCGCCGCCCTCGACGCGGTCATGCTCCGCACGCAGGGCCGCTTCGCCCACCTACGCCCCGAAACCGGCCCACAACGGCCCTTCGGGGAATTCGCCCCGGACGAAGTCGCCGCCGAACTCAACCTGTCCTACAACGCCGCCGCCACCCAACTCGCACTCGCCCACGCCGTAACCCACCGGCTACCCGCAACCCTGGCCGCCCTGGCCGCCGGCATCCTCGATCTGGGCCGGGTCCGCGCCGTCGCCGACGCCACCGAACCGCTCTCCGACGCCCACGCCGCCGCGGTCGAGGCGAGGGTCCTGGCCCACGGCGGACGAGCCAGCCACGCGGCGTTCCGCCAGGCGTTGCGCCGCGCGGTGCTTGCGATCGACCCCGACGGCGCCACACAACGCCACGAACTCCAACGCCGAGGGCGCCGGGTCGGCCTCCAGCCGTTGGAGGAAGGGATGGCCGAGCTCTCGGCGTTCCTGGCCGCCCCCGACGCCCAAGCCGCCTACCAGCGCATCGACGCCCTGGCCCGCCGCGCCGGCGACGCGCAGGATGTCCGGAGTATGGACGAACGCCGCGCCGACGTCCTCACCGACATTCTGCTGGGCCGCCACCGCGACGACGACCCGGTCCGCGTCGAGGTCGGAGTGCTGATTCCACTAGGCACCCTGGCGGGGCTGGCCGACACCCCCGGCGAACTGGCCGGCTACGGACCGATCCCGGCCGGGCTCGCCCGCGACCTGGCCGCCAACGCAACCTGGCGACGGCTACTCACCGACCCGGTCGACGGCCACGTCGTCGACGTCGGACGACGCCGATTCCCCTCACCCGCACTGGCCCGCCAGATCCGGGCCCGGGACTGGGTCTGCCGATTCCCGGGATGCCGAACGCCCGCCACCATCTGCGATCTCGACCATGTGCGGGCCTATACCGAGGGCGGCAGCACCGAAGCAGCCAATCTGCTCACGCTATGCCGACATCATCACCGGTTGAAGCACGACGGGACCTGGACCGTCGAAGTAACCGAAACCGGCACGGCCACCTGGACCAGTCCGGAACTACGCGTCTACCAGACCGAACCCGAACCCCACCCGGAACCGCCGCCCACCCCGCAACCGGACCCAGAACCCGAGCCGCCACCCTTCTGACCGGGACACGGCTGCCGGACTCTGATCGAAAATTGCTGGCCGACCACTAAGCAGGGCTGGTCAGTACACGCGGTCACCGTGGCCGGGGTGCGGGATGAGCTGGATTTCGGTGGCGAGGTCCGCGCGGGACAGGGCACCACGCGCATGCGGCAGAGCGGCCCGTTCGATATCGGCTCGGATCCGGCGGACGTCCGTGCTTGGCTTCATGGTCACCACTACCCGTAGCAACGGTCGCTTCCCCGTGCCGAGCAGCCGCGCGCGCACCTGCCGGACGCCCGGCAGCGTAGCCAGTTCGCCTTCCACCGCGCCGGTGAAGGCTCGCGCGTTCACCCGGACGCGCCCGAAGGTGTCGTCGACGACATACAGGCCGGGCAGGTTCCCGGTGGACTTCTGTAGCCACAGCCAGGCGAGCGCCAGCAGGACAACCAGACCCGTGACCGCTCCGGCAACTGGCCAGAACCACACATGCTCGGCGGCAAAGGAGCGGTTCTGCGCGGTGAGCCCATACCGGGCCGCGACGTCATCCCCGAACACCCCCCGACCGGCGAGCAGCGCGACGGCCCCACCGCCCAGGCACACCAGCCCCAACAGAACGAACACCACCCGGTTCAGCAGATCGACTCCAGGGGCGAACGGCTGCCTGCGTGGCCGGGACATCTTCGCCGATCCGGTCGGCTCGATCATGCTTACCTCGTCCGGCTGAATCGGTGGACCGAGCTGGGGGATCGGGCTGTCCATGGTTCGTGCGCTCGTGGGGCTCACGGTTGCGTTCATGTGTGGTCCTTTTTCCGCTCCTCGTTCCGGGCGTCCCGCCGGGTGCCTTCCGGATCGGGTTTGGTCAGATCGAGGCCGACCGGGTGCTGCCTGGCCCGCTCACCCATGGTTGAAACATCGAAGATTGCTTTCGTGGTTGCCGGGGCCGGTGAGGGACCGCTCGAGCCGGTGGGGGCGGGGTCCTGCCGCGCGTCCGCCGGTGGCGGTGGCGGTGGCTGCGGTTGTGCCGGTTGTGCCGGTTGTGCCGGTTGTGCCGGTTCCGGCACGACACCGCCGGTACGGGAGGCCGGACGTGACGCTTTCACCGTCAGCTTCACTTTCGGGGGCGACGCCAACTCGAAGGAGGCCAGCCGTTCGCGGATCTCGTCACGCACCTGTCCCGGCGCGTCCGGGTTGATCCGGGGACTGCTCTCGATCGTCACTTTGGCGGTGCGCCGCCGGAGCCGGACCTTTGCTCGGGTCACGCCGTCGATGTCTTCGGCCGCGCTGGCGAGCGCACGGGCGATGCCGCGCCCGGCGGCGAAGGTGGCCGTCCCGGTCGGGGACGGCCGTACGGCGAACCATTGCAGCCGGCCGCGCCGCAGCCCCAGCACAAGCAGCAGGATCCCACCGGCACCGAGGATGACGCCGAGCACGGTCGGCCCTGTGTCGGACCAGGTGTTGCGTGCCATGGCGGCCGTTATCGACTGCCAGTCGACGATGGCGTACCCGTCGTCGAGGGCCGCGCTGACCATCTCGATGATCGCGATGACCCCGACCGCCGCGATGACCGCCGCAAGCAGCGCCGCGACAATCCGGTTTGTCACGCGCACGATGGTGACCTCCCGTGAGCTACCGTGCCCGGCTGCTCGGGCCGGCGTCGAACTCGAAAGCGGACACGTCGATGTCGATGTGGGTCACCCGTAGGCCGGCCAGGTCGGCCACCTGTCGGGTCACGCTGGTGCGTACCGCTTCACATACCTCAACAATCCGGACAGGATACCGTACGGACAACGACATGGAGATCGAAGCGGTACCTCGGCCGACGCGCGCTGACACCTGCGGGGGACGCTCGTCGGTGGCCTGCCGCCGCCCTCGGCCGGGATGCCGCTGTCCCAGCCCACCGACGGTTTCGACATCCAGCGCGGCCTGGGCCGCGATTTTCTCGATGACGCCGCTGGCGACGACCAGGTTTCCCCGGACCACGTTCTCGGCGCGGCGCGTTCCAGCGCGTGTCATCGCGTATCGCGGCGTTCACCGCCGCCGACATAGCGGTTGATATCGATCTCGCCGTCCAGGATCTTGCCTATGAACAGGCCGATCGCCCCGAAGACGAGGACGATCAGGAACTCGCCGAAATCACCGAAGGCGAGCGCGAGACCGGAGATCAATCCGGTGATGAGACCGATTGCGCTCGAACGCATCGAAGCCTCCTTGCTAGACGGTCGTACGTGCTGGTAGGCCCATAGCCGTTGCTGCTAGGCCCGTAGCCACGAGCCCACGAGCCCACGAGCTGGGCCTGCCGCCGGGGCGCGCGCCGCGGCCCGGCGGGCGGGCGTTAACGTACTCGTGGGGACTTTTGCGATCTTCGCCAGAGCCGCTGTACACGACGCTCGTGCGGGTGGTACTCGCGCAAGCGGTGCCGGTGTGCCCACTGTCCACGCAGCCAGTAAGCGATGATCTCGAACCCGGTCCGCCGATGGTAGCCGCTCACTTCGGCACATCCGGTCCGGGGCGGCCGTTCCGGTCGCCGAGCCCGCAGGCCAGCCATGAACACAGCGGGGTCGCCGCCTCTGTCCGGGTGGTTCTCCCGGATGAAGCGACGTGCCTCGGCGCGTCGGGCGGCGGCATCCGCCGCCCCGTCCAGCCGCGCTGGCCCGGACTGGCCGGTGGCGGGCCCGACCGGCCTGTCGGTCATTGTTTTCCGGCCCTGGTGCTTGTACGGGTCGTTCCAGCCGCGGCCGACTTGGTCATGGCCGTCTTCCCCCGGGCCGCCCTGCCGCCGGCCGTGCCGCGGGTGTGCGTTCCACCGGTGCCGCGCGGCTGGCCGGCGGGCCTGGTGACGGGCCTGTCAGGGAGGATCTCGAGATCGTCGACGAGCACGTCGATCCGCTCGCACTCCGGAGCCACCGCGGTGACCGCGCTCCGGACCTGGCTGGCGATCTCGGCAATCGTCGGCCCGAACTGGCCGACGACATGGATGGCGACCCCACCCAGTACCTTGCGGACGCCGACGACGCGCTGGCCGGGCAGATACGTGACCACGTTGCCGCTGGCTCCGGGAGACAGCGCGGCGACCGCGGAGCACCGGGCAACCGCGGCCGCGATCGCGGCCGGCCGCGCGGACACAACCAAGCGGGCCATGACTGCTACTGCACCCGGGCCTGCTTGTCGTCATCATCTTCGGGGATGTAGACGTCATCAACAGCGATGTTGACTTCGGTCACCTCCAGACCGGTCATTCCCTCGACCGAGCTGACGACGTTGCCGCGGATCGCCTGTGCGAGATCCACGATCGACACGCCGTAGTCGACCACGACGTCGAGATCTATTGCCGCCTGCCGCTCGCCGACCTCGACACCGACTCCCTGCGAGACGTTGCGGCCGGACGAGCCGGGGATACGCTGGCGCAGCGAACCGACCGCGCGGGCGCTGCCGGAGCCGAGATTGTGCACGCCTTCGACCTCGCGGGTCGCCACGCCCGCGATCTTGCGGACGACCGAGTCCGCGATGGCAGTCCTGCCTTGGCTTGTCACGAGTTCGGTGGTGCTCCGCCGGGACACGCCGGCCCCGTCGCGGTGGGCTGTCTCGCGGGTCACGGGAGCGGTTTTCTCGGTGGTTGTCGTGCTCATGACGTGCCTCCGCAATCGTTGGAGTCGTGGGGATGGATCCCTCGGCTTTCCGGAGATCTCCGGCCGGGCGGGCCCCGTGGCCAGCGGCCGCTGGCCGTCCACAGGCGACAGCCGGTCGTGCTCGGCGCGCTCAACCAGCTGGTATGCAGCGTCCTACCCGGTGGTGAGGGGGCCACTCGCGTCCGGCCGGCCGGATAGGTTCGTTGGTGCCCGGTCGGAACACGCCCCACAAGTGAGTGAAGGAGCGTCCGCTGCCTCGGTCTCATCCGCACCCTTCGGGTGCGCCCGGCCCCGGTCGGTCGTCTGTGCCCGCCCAGGGCAACCGGGTGACCGTCCGGTCACCGGCAAAGGTCAACCTGCATCTTGGGGTCGGCCCGCGTCGTGACGACGGCTATCATGCGGTAATTACGATTTTGCAGGCTGTTTCACTCTATGACGACATCACGGTTACGGCTGCCCCGGACGGCGTCACCGACCCGGACGCGGTGGAGCCGGTCGTCGCGGTTGAGGTCATCGGGGAGGGTGCCGCGGGTACCACCCCGGCCGCGCTGCCCGGGGACCCGGCCGTGAGCTCGGCGGCGGCCCGGATCTCCCTGGTTCCGACGGGCTCGGACAATCTGGCTGTTCGTGCCGCCCAGGTGCTCGCGGCCCGCGCCGGGGTACGTGGTGCGGGGGCGCGCCTGAGCATGGTCAAGGGCATTCCGGTCGCGGCGGGGATGGCTGGTGGCAGCGCCGACGCGGCCGGGGCGCTGGTCGCCTTCGACACCCTGTGGGGTACTGGCCTGGACCGCTCGGTCCTCGCGGAGCTCGCCGCCGGGCTCGGTAGCGACGTGCCATTCCCCCTGGCCGGGGGGACAGCGCTCGGCACCGGCCGAGGCGAACAGCTGACGCCGGTCCTCGGGCGCGGCGAGTACCACTGGGTTTTCGCGCTGGCTGACGGCGGCCTGTCCACCGCGTCCGTCTATGCCGAGTTCGACCGGTTGTCCGAGGGGCGTCTGCGCACCGAGCCCACGCCGCCTGGCGGGGTACTGGCGGCATTGCGTACCGGAGACCCGGTCGAGCTGGGCAAGGCCCTGGTGAACGATCTGCAGCCGGCCGCGTTGCGGCTGCGCCCGTCGTTGCGCCGCGTGCTGGAAACCGGGACCGAGCTCGGGGCGGTCGGCGCCATCGTCAGCGGCTCCGGGCCGACCTGCGCCTTTCTCGCGCGGGACGCCGCGCAGAGCGTAGCTCTGGCGGCGAGCCTCGCCGGGATGGGCGTCTGCCGGGCGGTTCGGCGGGCGTACGGCCCGGTCGCCGGTGCCCGTGTGATCGACCCTGGCGTGTCCGGGTGAACCGGGGATGCCTCCTGCCGAGTCAGCTCCGATGAGCGCCACCTGATGAGCGCTGTCCTGGTCACGATGGAGGCGGTGGTGGCCGCCTTCGGCACCCGTGTCCTGCTGGACCGCGTCAGCCTCGGGGTGGCGGCCGGAGAGCGGATCGGGGTGGTCGGCCGCAACGGCGCGGGCAAGAGCACCCTGCTCAAGCTCCTGGCCGGGGAGGCTCACCCCGATGCGGGCCGGGTCGTGCGCACGGGATTCCTGCGCGTCGGTATGCTGTCCCAGGACGACCGGCTCGTGCCCACGGCGACCGTGCGGCAGGCCGTGGTCGGTGACGTGCCCGACCACGTGTGGGCCGCGGATCCGCGTCGCCGGTCGGTGCTCAGCGGGCTGGGCCTGCTCGACCGCCTGGACGACATCGTCGGGCAGTCATCCGGTGGGGAGCGTCGGCGTACCGCGCTGGCCGCGCTGCTCGTCGATGACTTCGACCTGCTGGTACTGGACGAGCCCACCAACCACCTCGACGTCGAGGGCGTCGCGTGGCTCGCGTCCGAGCTGGCCTCCTGGCGTGGCGGGCTGCTCGTCGCAACGCATGACCGGTGGTTCCTCGACGAGGTGTGCGACCGGGTCTGGGAGGTCGTCGACGGCCGGGTGGACGCCTACGACGGCGGCTACAGTGCGTACGTGCTTGCCCGCGCGGAGCGGGCACGGCGGGCTGACGCAGCCGAGGCCCGGCGCCAGAATCTGCTCCGTAAGGAGCTTGCCTGGCTGCGTCGCGGCCCGCCGGCCCGGACCGCCAAGCCGCGCTTCCGCATCGAGGCGGCCAACGCCCTGATCGCTGATGAGCCGCCTGTGCGCGACACCCTTGGCCTGCGCACCTTTGCCGCCTCCCGCCTCGGTAAGGATGTCTTCGATGTCGAGGATGTGACGCTGCGCCTCGGTGACCGGGCGCTGTTCGCGAACATGACGTGGCGGTTGGGCCCGGGGGACCGGGTGGGTCTCGTCGGGATGAACGGGAGCGGGAAGACCACGCTGTTGCGCCTGCTGATCGGTGCGGCGAGCCCGGATTCCGGCAGTGTCCGGGTCGGGCGCAGCGCGCGTCCCGCCCTGCTCACCCAGGAGATCCACGGACTGGACCCGCGGCTGCGGGCGCTGGAGACGGTCCAGGAGGCCGGTCAGGTCCTGGAGGTCGGGCCTCGGCCGAAGCCGTCGGCGCATGCGCGAGGCGCCGCCGGGGACGGCGGGCGGAGCCGGGAGCTGACCGCGGGCCAGCTGCTTGAACAGTTCGGCCTGCCGTCGGCCCGGCAGTGGACACCGGTCGGTGATCTCTCCGGCGGGGAGCGGCGCCGGTTGCAGCTTCTGCGGCTGCTCATGAAGCGACCGAACGTACTGCTCCTGGACGAGCCCACGAACGACCTGGACACCGACACGCTGACCGCGCTGGAGGACATCCTGGACTCATGGCCGGGAACCCTGGTTGTGGTCAGTCATGATCGCTATTTCCTGGAACGGACCTGTGACACGATTGTCGCTCTGTTCGGCGACGGCTCGCTGGTCATGTTGCCCGGCGGGGTCGAGGAGTACCTGTCTCGCCGCCGGGAGCTGAGCGCGGCGGGCGCCGGGCCGCTCACCGGCGCGGACGGCTCGGCCAGCGGTGGCGGCGGTGGTAGCGGCGGTGGCGTCCGGCCCGCCGCGGGCACGGTCGCGCCTGCGGCGGGCCGGACGCGGGT